>JBKPSU010000119.1:0-21610 GCA_046735135.1 Actinomycetota bacterium | reverse complement strand
GGGGCGCATCGGGTCCTCCGCCCTCAGCGGAGGAGTCGTGCGGTGCGGATTTCGGGGACCCATCACTGTGATGCTGGACGCATGGACGAATCGCGGCTGCTTCGGTAGCCCCTCAACGACGCGAACTAGGTTTGCGGTGGCGTCGACGTTCACCCGACGCGCAACCTTTGGTATGGGATAGATCGCCGGTGCGATGACAGCTGCGAGGTGAACAATCGCGTCCGGTGCGACATCAGAGACGAGCCGCTGCACCTGCTCGCAATCGGTGAGGTCGGTCCACCGGGCATTGACGCCGCTCGGCAATTTCGCTGCCGCTTTTCGGTTGGCGGGCGTATCGAGATCGGTGGCAACCACATTGCGCCCGAGTTCGGCCAGTCTCCGGACGGTTGCCGAGCCCACCAGGCCGAAGCCGCCGGTAACGAGGACGGTGTTTGACATGATTCTCCCTGTTATGCCGTGTGCTTTGTGAGATCAGCAGGTGCGACGTTGATCGGCGACGATTCGTGCCTTTTGCCGACGAGAAGGAACGCGAGTTCGCCACCACGAAGCGTCTCGGGGCAACGGGTAGCCGCCGGCCGAAGGGTTGCGTGCCCTTCAACATCATGCGGCCGCCCTTGAGGGAACCTCATCAGCCGAGCGCCGCGAAGTTCAGGTGAAGTTCGCGGAGTCCCCGCAGAACGAAGGTCGGTTCGTACTCGTATCGGCGTTGATTCGACGGACCATGGTGCGCTTCGGAGATCGCGATATCGGCCATTCGATCCAAGATTCGGTTCATGGAGATTCGTCCCTCCGCTCTCGCCAAGGGGGCGCCTGGGCAGGAGTGGACGCCGCGGATGAACGCGATCTGCTCGCGCACGTTCGGTCGGTTGGGATCAAACGCGTTGGGGTCACGAAACTTTCGCGCGTCGCGATTGCACGCACCGGGTAGCAACATGACAGTTGTTCCCGCGGGCACCTTGACCCCCCCGACCGTGGTTGTCTTCCGCGCCATTCTGAAGTGAGCCTTCACAGGGCTTTCCATGCGCAGGGTTTCCTCGAGAAACGCAGGGATTTTGCTTCGATCTTCACGAAGAGACGCTTGCAACGCCGAGTTCTCACCGAGAACGCGGACAGCGGCACTGACAAGTTTTGTTGTCGTCTCCGTACCCGCCGCGAACACGAAAGTAGACAGGTTCATGACGTCCTCGATATCGGGCGTCGAGCCGTCTTCGTGCAGTGCCTGCGCCAACTCGGTGAGCACGTCGACTTGCGGTGACCGTCTGCGGTCTTCGATATAGCTGTAAAACTTCTCGTTGAGCCATTGCAACGGGTTGTGCGCAGTCGTGCCCTCCCCAAGCTCTCCCGCTATCTCCACCTCGAACACTGCCTTGAACTCCTCGTGATCCTCTCGGGGTACCCCCATCAGATCGGCGATCACGAGAAGTGAGAATGGCTTTGCGAACTCTGACAGGAACTCACAACTGCCTCGCTCAATGAAGGTATCGAGCTGTTCATCTGCCAGACGCCACATGAACTCTTCGTTCTCCTTGAGGCGCTTTGGAGTGATCAACTTGTTGAGCAGACTCCTAGTCCGAGTGTGTATCGGCGGATCCTGGTTCGAGATGTGCTCCGCCATGGGCGCAACATGTCGATGTTCGGCTATCAGATCGGTGACGTCGTCAGCCCCGTCGGGGCCGAACGGCAATCCCGAGAACGGGCCTGCCAAGGAGTTGCACGAGGAGAAGGACGGATCCTTGTAGATCGACAGCGCCTCGTCGTATCCCGTCACCGCCAACACATTGAACGGGGTTGACGCAGCAACAGGACACTTCGACCGCAGATGGTCGAAGTACGGATATGGGTCGCCCACCAGAGATTCGTCGGTGAAGAAATCAACTGCGTCGAAGTTGGTCATAAGTTTGTTTTGTCCCTTCAGTGTCTCAACATCGTTGTCAACCAGGTCGAAGCGATGACCCACTCAGTACTGCCGAGCCCTCACGGAGAGGTGTCGTACAACACCGGCAGGCTCGTTGGCGAGCGGAAGACCATGCCTCGGATATGGGGGTCGTCACCGTCGGGATCCAGCCGCAGGTTCGGCAGCCTGTCGAGGAGAAGGTTGATGGCCGTGCGCATTTCGAGACGGGCGAGGTGCATGCCGAGGCAGACGTGTACGCCGTGGCCCCAGCTGATCGGAACCTTCGCTTGCCGGAAGATGTCGAACCGATCGGGCTCCGGGTAGCGGTCCTCCTGTCGATTGGCCGCGCCGAGCATCGGCATTACCGAGGAGCCCTGCGGGATCGGCACTCCGGCGAGCTCGGTGTCACGCGTGGCGACCCGCGTGATGTTCAACAACGGTGCGTCCCAACGCACTGCCTCCTCGATCGCCTGCGGAATCAGCGAGCGCTCGGCCCGGATCGCATCCAGTTGGTCCGGATGGGACAACAGCGCGAACAACAGAGTGCCAAGCGAGCGGTAGGTAGTCTCCACGCCGGCGGGCAACAGCAGTCGGATGAACGAGTAGATGTCTTCGTCGGCGAGTCTCTGCCCGTTGATCTCGGCGGCGGCGAGGCTGCTGATCAGATCTTCGCGTGGGTCGGCGCCGCGGGCGGCGAGGATCGGTTTGAAGTAGTCGATCAGTGCCTGGGAGGCCGCCTTGCCGCGCTCGGGGTTGATGGTGAAGCTCAGCATCGAGATCGACCAGCGTTGGAACTGTGGGAAATCCTCCTCCGGCAAGCCGAGCAGCGCAGCGATGATCCGAGCCGGATACGGGAAGGTGAATGTCTTGACCAGATCCGTCTTGCCGTCGGCAGCAAACCCGTCGATCAGTTCGTTGCCGACGCGGCCCACGATCTCGTCTTCCCAACGGGCGAGTGCCTTCTGGGTGAACGCCTTGGTCACCAGGGACCGCAGCCTGCCGTGGACCGGTTCGTCCATTCCCAGCATCACGCCGTGACCCAGTACGTCACCGAAGATCTGGATCACCGCGTTCGACGAGAAGGTCTCGTGATCACGCAACATCGTTTGGATGTCCTCGTGGCGATGAACGATGAAGAAGGGCTTGCCCTCCTCACCGGGAATCGCAGAGGTTTCGACCCTCTGGATCGGCGTATCACGGGCTGTTCGAGCGAGTTCTGGGTAGGGGTCGCGAACGTTGCCTGAGACGACGTCGTCGAATGCTGCGAAGTCTTCGAGGTCGTCGAACAGATCTGACATGCTGCTCCCTCTCAAGCTGGGTAGGCCACGGATTTGATTTCCGTGTATTGGCTGAAGCCGGCGGTTCCGTTCTGCCGTCCGACGCCGCTTTCCTTGTATCCGCCGAACGGTGTGTCCGCGGCGTATCCCGCAGTGCCGTTGAGTCCGATGAAGCCCGCACGCAGGCGGCGCGCGACGGCCAGCGAGCGGTCCAGCGAGCTCGACATCACGTTGCCCGCCAGCCCGTAGACGCTGTCGTTCGCGATCCGGACGGCGTCATCGTCGTCGTCGTAAGGAATCACTGCCAATACCGGGCCGAAGATCTCTTCCTGCGCGATCGTCATCGTGTTGTCGACTTCGGTGAAAAGCGTTGGTCTGACCCAGAACCCTTTGTCGAACTCCGCGGGCGGGTCGGTGCTTCCCACCAGCATCGTCGCGCCTTCCTCGACACCCTTGCCGATGTAGCCCAGGATGCGTTGCTGTTGTTTGGCGGAGATGACCGGTCCGCAGATCGTGCCGGGATCCTGCGGGTCGGCGGCCTTGATGTTCTCGTAGATGCCCTTGAGGATCGCCACACCCTCGTCATAGCGGGACCGCGGCAACAGCATCCGGGTCGGGGCCGCGCAGCCCTGCCCGGCGTGCATCAGCGGGCCGATACCAATCAGGCAAGCGGTGTTGAAGTCAGCGTCCTCCAACACGATCGTGGCCGATTTACCGCCGAGTTCGAGAAACAGCCGCTTCATCGTGGCAGCACCCTTTTCCATGATCCGCTTGCCCACCACCGTGGACCCGGTGAACGAGATCATGTCGACTTTGGGCGACAGCGTGAGTTCCTCGCCGACAAAGTGATCCAACGCGGTCACAACGTTCACGACCCCTGCCGGGATATCGGTCTTGTCAGCGATGAGCCGGCCCAGCCGGGTGGCGTTGAAAGGTGTGTTGGGTGCGGGCTTGAGTATCAGGGTGTTACCCGTCGCTAACGCCTGACCCAGCTTGTTGATCGTGACCTCGAACGGAAAGTTCCACGGCACAATCGCCCCCACCACACCGACTGGCTCATGCCAGACCTTGCGGCGGCTGTTCACCCCGGTCACCGAGATGACCTTGTCGCCCAGATCTGTCTCCCAGGCGAATTCGTCGATCATCTTGGCTGGATATTTCAGCCCGTCCTCCAGCGGAGCATCCAGGTGCGGTCCATAGGTCACCGCGCGCGGCGCGCCCACCTCGAGGATCAATTCCTCGCGCAACTCCTCCAACTCGTTCTCGATTGCCTCGTGCAACTGCAACAGACACCGCTTACGCAGTTGACGATTGGTCGACCAGTCCGTCTGATCGAACGCTCGGCGCGCGGCGTCGATGGCGCGATGCATATCGGCCTTCGACGCATCGGCGACCTCGCCCAGAACCTCCTCGTTGGCCGGATTGATATTGGTGAACGTGCCTACCTGCCCATCGACGAGCTTTCCGTCGATCAACATTCTCGACTCGAAAGATGCCTTCGGCCTGTCAGCCATGACCACCGCCTTCTTGCTGGGCCGCTTGTCGCACAGACGAAAATCGCATGGCAATCGACGCCACGCGCTGCAGCGCCGGCGCCGGAAGAATGCGTGCTGCCAACACCATTGCCCGCTGAGAAGCGGTCAGCATCCCGATCCGCAGCTTGCCCTGCCGCGGGATTCCCAGCACCAACCGGGAGACGTGATGCATCCCGGCTGACGGCAGGATCCTGTTCGACGCCAATAACATCGATGCATCAGGGCCAACCCCGCGGCGCCTGAACGGAGCGCGATCGTTCAGCGCCTTCATCAATCCGTCGGTGAAACGTTCCGGAGGGCGGGCCAGACTGACCGCGTATCGACCACGCGAGTCCATCGTCCGGTGGATGCGGGCGTACGGACCATCGAGGTCTCGGTGATCGATAGCGCCGGCGTCGGTGATGATCTCGGTGTCATAGACACCCGCCACCAGGATGGTGACGCCCAGCCCGTAGGGTGCGACCTCGCCGGCCATCGATTCGCCCCAGCGCTCCAGTGCACCTTTGGCCGCCGAATACGCGGCGATGCCCGGCTGACCGCGTACACCACCGGCACTGGAAATCAACACGATACGGCCCTGCCCCGCCGCCCTCATCGACGGCAGCAACGCCTTGGTCAACGCGACTGGACCCAAGATGCTGGTGGCGAACATGTTCTGCCATACCGCGATGTCGGTCTCTTCGACCATGCCCGCTGCGGAGATACCCGCGTTGTGAACGAGGGCGTACGGCGCGCCCACGGTCTCCTCGATCGCCTTGGCAGCCGCCGCGATCGACCCAGTGTCGAGTAAGTCCAGCGGAACTCCGATCAGCCGATCGTCATCCTCGGACGCCCCCGTCGCATGGCGCAGCAACGGCATCCCACGATCGGGCGTGCGCATCGCTGCGACAACACGCCAGCCCTCGCGATACAGGCGCACCGTCGAGACAAAACCCAATCCACGGGATGCACCGGTAATGACGACGGCGCGCGACTCAGCCATCAGCCGTCCGCATTCTCGGACGCGCAGCGATCGCTCTTCGAACCCAGTTCGACGTCGGTGTTGCGGGACGGCCCCTGCTGCCAAGTGGCCCATTTACCGACCGAGTACGGGCCCTCAGCACCGTTGGCACGGTAAAATCCCTGCGGGTCATACACTTTGGCCTCTGGATAAGGCCACGGGCAAGCGACCGACGTCGCCAGCCCGCTTGCCTTGATCGCCCAGAACCAGCCGCCGTACGCGAAGTACGACACATTGATGATCGCGAACATCACCAGAAAGGTGCCCAGGACCGGCCTGGCCGGGAACCACTTGGCCTTCGCGGCGAGCTTCTCCGCCACCGACTTTCCGGTGTCGTCGCGATAGACCAGGATGGCCGCCGGGATCATCACGAACGTCACCGAGAGTGACTCCCAGATCAACGGGAATTGGAAAGTAGTTCCGGTGAACACCGATCCCCACGGGATCACCTGGGCGTAAATGTACAAGCCGGTGCGTACTGCGAAGATCTCGAGCACGGCGTCGAAGATGAAGCCGATCACCAAGACCAGCGCGCCGAGGCTGACCAGCGGATGCCGCGAGACGAACGCCTCTGGGCCGCGTTTGGCTTGCATCCTGCGAAGAACCCAGACCGCTGGGAAGTACGGGCCGAAATAGAAAAGGACGTAACCGAGCACGATGAATGGTTCGACCGTCGGCGACATCATGATCAGGTACCAGTTCTCGGGCCAGTGCAACAGATCTGGGTTGTACACCGCATATGGCGCCCAGTTCATCATCGGGTCCTGCCACACGATCAACGTGGTGCAGAGAAACATGAGCATGACGGGACTGCCCGGGTTGCGCCGCCAACCGCGGACAAAGATGACGACCAGCGCCACCAGTCCGATGACCGTGCCGACCTGAATCCCCGTCATCCAGTCGATTCCGAAGAGGAACTCGACCGGGCGCGGTCGACCAACGGTGTTCGGGTTGGCTACCCGGGGATGGAGCTCAGTACGCGACACCGCAATGAACAGTCCAACCAACGCGAGCAAGCTGATACCGGCGAGCCACGGGCCTAACCTGATGCGCCTGCTCCGCCCACCCTCCGGGGGCTGATGCTTCGCGTCAATCAATTGCGGCGTAGGTCTTTCGACAGCCATGCGTTTACTCCTCACCAAACCGTGCGACGAGATGCGAATTGACGCCGTCGGCGTCAAGCGTGCGAGCCACGAGGTACCCCGACCCCATCCAGGCACGGCGCGTCCATTTACCCAGTGAAACGCGCGTGCCGGGAGCGCCCGAGGCGGCGGGCATCATCTTCACTCGTTCGAGCGCCTCCTTGACCCCGCGAGGGCTCAACGGATGCGCATCGGCAAATGCGCGCACGAGGGTGGACGCCACATCGTGATTGACAACGGAAACGCAGTACTCGGGCCGGTTTCCGTACTCCGCCTGATAGCGGTCCAAAAAATCCTGACCGATCTGGTTGGCCTCATCGTATTGATCGACACCGACCCAACCCATGAAGGCTTGCCACATCACCGGGTTGATCCACGCGTTTTGAAATGCGGTAGTCGTGAAACGCGGCGGATCCCAGCCAACAGCCTCGAGTGCGGGGTTGATGAACACAATCCCGAAACCGAAACCGAGATGAACAATGGCTTCCGCCCGCGCTTCATACAGGGAGCCCACCGCGGCACCGATGTCCTGGGCCGTCTGCGCAATCGGTGCCTCCGCCACGATCCGGATGCCCTTGCGCACACACGCACGCCGGAGGTTGCCCAGGTAGGTCTCGCCAATCAAATTCTGTTCGACCAAAACGCCGACCGTGCTCAGGCCCCTCTTCGCGATGAGGTCGACGAGGAAGATGGGTTCGTCGGTCATAGAGCCTTGCGGGAAGGAGAACGTCCACTCACCCAGCCAGTCGTCGGTCCCCGTGACACTGATCGCAGGTACCTTGAAGCGTTCCTCGATCGCCTCGCGTGTCGGAACGACGTTGTCGGTGATATTCGGCCCAAAAACCACGAGGCAGCCTTCGTCGACGAGTTCACCGTAGGCGTCTATCACCGCCTTGACTGTTCCCTTTGGCAGCCCCTCCACCTCGCGGTAGATCACCTGCACCGGGCGATCCAAAAGCCCTTCGTCAAATGCCTGCGAGAAAATCAGGTCGAAGGACTGGACGAACGATTCCAGTAGTTGCTTTGGAAAATCCGCCGCAAGCGTGAAATCCATCAAGTAGCCAAGCTTGATCGGATGAGTGGTGTTCTCGTAAGCCATGAATAACCTCCTCGTAAAGCTGTCTTGGTTTCAGGACCTGGTTGTCGGCGTCGGTTGTTCTCGGCTCATGCGAAACACGTTGTCAGCGCGCCACTTCAAAGGCCGCCACCCATCTGAGCCTCTGCTTGCTGGTCATCGTTGCGTCTCTCGCTTAGCCGCTGAGTCGATGGTGCCCTTATAACGGCTGATTAGTTCGACCGCGTCTTCCTCGATCTCGATCTGCAGAGATTCGAACAGCTTTGCCAAAGTGTCGTAGCCGCCGACTGTGAAGATCAAGTCGAGAAGCTGCTGGTTGTTGAGCTCCTTGCACAGAGCCTGCCAAGTCGTTTCACCGATCTTTCCATTGGTCAGTAATTCGTCTGTGGCGCATAGCAATGCACCGTCGACAGCACTCCACATCGGAGAGTCGGAACCGGAAGCGATGCGGCTGATTTCGTCGTCGCTCAAGCCGGCGTCTCGCGCGATGAAGAAGTGCTGAGTCCACTCCGCCTCGCAGCAACGGACGGCCGCAACTCTCATCACGACCAGTTCACGTTGCCGAGCGCTGAGGCTCGTCGAGCCCAGGAGGTGGCCGTTGAATGTGAAGTACGCGTTCGCCAAGACGGGATGGTGCGCCATCACGCCGAGCAGATTTCGCGGCCTCGGACGGTCCTTCGCAGTTGCCATCTCATACCAGGAGCCACCAGGGTGCAGAGCCAGCAGCGCTGTGCGCATCTCGTCGCTGAAGGCCGCAACCGGCAGAGGTTTGATACGCGCCATGTCAGTCTCGTATCCGTCCACTGGCTTTCGACGTCTCGCATGATGCGAATCCCCGGACTCGAGAACGCAACACCGTAATCGACAGTCCATGATTCATGTTTCGACCACCAGACCGGCGAGATCGTCGTTCGATCGCCAGTCGTTCAACAGCTTCTCGAAGGCGTAGTACCCGAGCCCGTACAACTCGCCGGTGTAGGACCTCGGCCGGAGCACCCCCTCGTCGTCGGCGATCTCCTGGCCGTCGTTGTTGAAATATCCGGGGGTGCATTCCCGGATGAACGCCGAGGTATCGACTGCTACCTCGCGAACATGGTGAACGTAGGCATCCTGGGCCTCCAAGCTGGGTTCGACCGAAGTTGCGCCGCGTTGGAGTGCCCGGCTGACGATCCAGGCGATATGCCTGCCTTGATTGTTGAACGTCTCGGTCGTCGAGGCATTGAAGCCGCCTTGGAAAAACCCAAGGTAGAACTGATTTGGGAAGCCGTGCGTCATCACACCATGCAAAGTGCGAAACTCGTGGGACCAGTGGTCGTAGAGGGACCGACCGCCACGGCCCGACACCTTGTTGATCCCCCACCTCCGCTGAAGGTCACTGGTCACCTCGAATCCGCTCGCGAAGATCAGACAGTCGATCTCATACTCCGTTGCTTCGTGGATGAAGCCTCGACGCGTGACGCGCTCAAGTCCTCGCGTCGGCGACACGTCGAGGAGCATGACGTTTGCTCTGTTGAACGTTGGGTAGAACTCGTCACTGGAGGCGGGACGCTTGCACATATGCCGGTACCAAGGCTTCAGGATCGCCGCCGTCTCTTTGTCTTTCACTACGGCGTCGACGCGCGCACGCAGTCGCTCCATGACCCGGTAGTCCATGATCTCCCGCACTGCGAGGAACTCGTCCGGCGATTCCGGCCAGCCGATACGGTCGAATTCGGCTGCCAGGTTGCGATTTATCTCGGTCCAGATGTCACAGATGCGGTCCGGTTCGCCTGGCATCAAGCCGTCGATAGCTGCGCGATGAAAGTTCATTTGGCGTTCGCGCTGCCAACCAGGTTGCAGCGCAGCAAGCCAAGCCGGATCTGTGGGCGTGTTGTGACGCTCGTCGACGGTGGAGGCGGTGCGTTGCAGGACGTATAGCTGCTTGGCGAACCTGCCCAGGTAGGGAACAGCCTGAATAGCCGAAGCGCCTGTGCCGACGATGGCCACGCGCTTGTCGCTCAAGTTCTCGAGGACCGGTTTGTCTTGGCTTCCGCCGGTGTATTCGTAGTCCCAACGGGCCGTGTGAAACATCTTGCCTTGGAAATCGTCGAGGCCTGCGACGCGTGGCACTTTTGGTGTGTTGATCGGCCCCATAGCCATCACTACGAAGCGTGCTCGGAGGTCATCGCCACGATCGGTCGCAATGCGCCACCTCTTGAGTGATTCATCCCAGCTCAACGCGTTGACACAAGTGTGGAAAAGCGCCCCGTGATAAAGGTTGAATCTGCTGGCGACATCTTGGCAGTACTGCCGAATCTCGAGTCCGTCCGCGAACTTCTTCGACGGGAAGAACCCCATCTCCTCCAAAAGCGGTAGATAGCAATAAGAGTCGTTGTCACAGGAGAGGCCCGGGTAACGATTCCAGTACCAGACCCCGCCAAAGTCCCCGGCCTGCTCGATGATTCGGAAGTCCTCGATACCTGCCTGACGTAAGTGATAGCCGGCCAATATGCCGGCCCATCCACCGCCGAGGATGGCGACATCTATTTCGTCGCTCAACGCCTTGCGGACTGAGCGGGGCATGTGAGGGTCGCTATAGTCGATTGCTTGTGTTTCCTCGGCCGCAGGCGTGTACTGCTCCTGACCTTCCGGACACAGGCGGCGATTTCGCTCTTCGCGATACTTCTCGCGAAGGGCCGAAACGTCGACATGCTCCGGATCTGGCAGTTGCGTGGGTTCACACGGCATCGGTGCGGCCTTCGGGTGTCGTTGCAAAAGTCAGAGGAAGCCGCTCCATCGCCAGTAAGGCAGCGTTGGGGATGTATCGGATCTCTTCGACCGGTATCGCGAGTTTGAGATCTTTGAGCCGCTTCGCCGTCTGCCGTGCTGCGACAAGCAGCTGCATTCGCGCAAGTGAAACGCCCAAGCACAAATGCACACCCGCACCGAACGTCATGCTCTTCCGGATGTTTGTTCGGCTCGGATCGAATTGGCGTGGGCATTCGAATACCGACTCGTCGTCGTTGGCCGAGGCGAACAGAACCAGCAGATGCGCGCCTTCTGGCAGCGCCTTCTGACCCAACATGACCGGTTCGGTGGTGATCCGTGACAGTGCTCGCACCGGCGGCTCAAGGCGCAGGAGTTCCTCGATGAGGCGTCCCATCGACGAATCCTCCTCGGCAGCTTCATAGAATCGGGTGGCGATTTCTGGGTTGGTCGCGACCTGGAATAGGATGTTGGTGAATGCGGTAGACATCGAGTCGTGGGTGTTGATCAGAAGCGCGCGCGCGGTGGCGACCAGCTCCTCAAAACTCAGAGGCTCCTCGTCTGGCGTCCGGGCGGTGATGATGTCGGAGAGCATGTCGTCCTCGGGTTCTGTCATTCGCCTCCGGACGAGAGCGATCAGATAGTTCTGCATTTCTGCGAGCTCATGAGCCGCGCGAACCATGTCTTCGCGTGTGTTTGTGAGACTGAATTGCGATAGGTACGCGCTGCCCCAACGCTTGATGGTGCCCATGTCCAAGTCGTCGACTTGTAACTGCTGCATGCTGAAGGCGATCGCCATTGGCAGTGCCAGTTCATGCAGCCCGTCCACCTCGCCGCGCTCGACGAACTTCGCTAGCAGCCCATCCACGAGCTCTTCAAATTGCGGCTCAAGGGACTTCATCCGTTTCCGGCTGAAGGCCTGGGACAGCAGGCGGCGCACCCGAGTGTGGCGGGGTGGGTCGATGTTGGCGACGTCTGGAAAGAAGCCACCGCCGTGACGTTCGAGGATTTCCTTCATCGCATCGAGATGGCCGTGCGCCATTTGCTTGTAGTAGCCAAGTTCTTGGGAGAACACGACGGGGTCTCGCAGTACCGCCTCGAGGTCTTCATGTCGTGACACCAAGTACATCCCCAGGCCCTCTTCGAAGTGGACCGGGGCGTCCTGCCGGAGGGTGCGGTAGTAGGCGAACGGCTTCTCTTGGATCGCCGGGTCGATGAACGACACCCCGTCGAGAGAACTCAGGCGCTCGACGTCGAGCGGACAACGCGCATCCGCGGTGGTTCCTTCTGTCGTCACTGGCTTGCTCCTCCGCCTATCACTGTTTGCCCATCGTGTTTGCTCGCACCAGGCGACTTGCATTTCGCGTCCCACGTATCTGGACCGATCCCCCGCCTGCGTAGCTCGGCTTTGACAACGCGCAGCGTCGCTTCGGTTTTCGGGAGCTCGTCGACGAACTCGATGTAGCGCGGGACCATGAACCGAGCCATCCGGCTCTCGAGGTCCTCGTGCAGATCTTGCGGGCTGATCGTCGACCCTGGGCGCCTGACGGCAAACAGCAGCACCTCGTCTTCGCCGCCATCGGCGGACGCCGCTACTGCCGCGCATTCGTCGATGTCGAGATTGAGAAGCACGTCCGATTCCACCTCGAACGACGAAATGTTCTCTCCCCGACGGCGGATGGCGTCCTTGAGACGATCGACGAAGATGTAGTCGCCCTCCGGCGTGCGGATAAGTGCGTCACCGGTATGAAACCAGCCATTACGCCAGGCGAGTGCTGTCGCACTATCATTATTCAGATAGCCGGCGTTCATCACCCATGGAACGCCGGAGCGCACTACACACTCCCCCATCGTGCCGTCTAAGACTTCGTAGTCGTTGGCATCGACCAGGCGGACCTCGAAACTCGGATAACCCTCCCGGAGTCGACCCAGGGTGCGGCCATTCTTGGGGTTCCAGCCCGACCGGATCGCCACCCCGCCTTCAGTGCTGTTGTACACGGTGCAGATGCGTACGCCGAACTCCTCGCTGAACTTCCGATAGCTGAATCCGAGGGGTGCCATGAACAAGTTTTTGAGAGTTGTTGCACCCGTGGGCCGCTTCTGATCGCGCAAAAGGACGTCGGCCATCGATCCGACGAGCATGCCGGTCGTTATCTCGTAGTTGACGACATCGTCCCAGAAGCTGGGAAGCGTGAACCGTGGCCTCATGACCACCTGTCCGCCAACCATCGCGGCGTTGTAAGGAATTGATTTGGAACCGAAGTGGGCATGCGAGGTCGTGCAGTAGAAGATGTCCGCGCGATTGAGATCCTCGATCGGAAAGGTTCCGGAGTTGATCGCGTGCAGTTGACCCCACGGCAGCTTTACCGCCTTGGACGGCCCGGTTGTTCCGGATGTGTATGTGATACAGGCAATATCGTGGAACTCCGGCACGCTGATGTGGTCACGTGCGGCCACTGCGTCCAGCGTGAGGCTGTCGGGTCGCGTGATTTCAAGCGGGAATGGACTCTGCTCAGGATTGTATTCGTCCCCGTCGAGTACGAGTACTCGCTTGACCGTCTGCAAGGCCGAGGCAACGGTCTCGACGAAGCCAACGTACTTGTGAGACACGACGACCAATTCAGGGGCACAGTTGTTGATTGCATACGCGAGCATGCGTCCGCGAAATTCCGGATTAGTCGCTGCATCGATCGCACCAATACCGGCGAGTCCGAGCCAGGTCCCCAGTGAATCCAGACCAGCATCGAGGATGGTGACGACAATGTCACCCCGCTTCACGTCGAGCGCTAAAAAGCGCGCCGCCCACACCTCAATCGCTGACTGCAGCTCAGCCCAAGTCGCGGACGTTCCGCTCACGGTCCGTACAAAGATCCGGTCTGGATCGGCTTCCGCCATTCGGTTCACAATGGCGGGCAACGTCTCCCGTAATTCTGCTGTCACGCGTACTTCCAGAAGGCACGCATCATCGAGATCTTGCCCTTGTCGTCAAACGTGAAGTGATCGACGAGTGGCCCTACGTGCTGCATCGCGCCCTCGCGTGTTACGACGCCCTGCAAAATGGCGATGGCCTCGTTACCGCAGACGATGACGTCGCGCTCGAGCCAGAGCTTCATCGGAGAGAGGTCACTGACCAACTTCCAGAATGCTGTGCGCAGACTCTCGAGGCCGGAATAGGTATCCACACCCACGGGGTCTTCCAGAACGGTGTCATCGGCCCAAAGCGCTAGCCAGCCATCCTTGTCGTGGTTGCTCAGTGTTTCGCAATGCGCGTTGATCGCCGCGATGATTGTATTGGCGTCTGGCATGTGTTTCCCTTCTGCAGGATGGGCCGATCTGAGGTCGAGGCGTTCAAACTTTGCTGATTTCGTCGCTCCAGCCTGTATCACGCTCGCGTACAGCGGCTCCGACGCCCTTCTCGTGGATGACGCGGAGGTGATGTTCTTTGGCTACTGCGGCGTTCTCGGTGGGCACATATGGATCTCGACCGACGTCAACCATCGCGGAGAGGCCAGCTGCTTCGTAGAGGCGGTGAGTGCCGCGTTTGTTGGCGACGAGGTCGCCGGTTTCCATGCGTGCTATCTGCTCGGCGAAGCGCATCGCGACTTCCTCTTCTTCACCGAGCGGGACAACTCTGTTCACATAGAACAGGCGATGGGCCGTCTCCGCGTCGAGCCATCCGCCGGTTATCCACAGATGCTTCATCACGCGGATGGGGAAGTGAAACGGCATGAGTGCATAGGGACCGTACGGCGCACCGACACCCACCCGAGATTCCTCCCAGCTGAAGCGTGCGTTCTCAGCAGCGATGACTGCGTCGGCCGCGAGTAGAAAGGTGTTGGCGTGTGGCCCCACAAAGCCCTTGGCGGCTACCACGAGACACTTGGTAAAACGCCACGGGGGGAGCAGATCGCCGGTGTGAACCCAATACTTATCCTCGATCGTTGCCGGTTGCTGGCCGCCGATCGTTTCGGCAGCTACCTGTTGAATGTCATGGCCTGCAGAGAAGTTCGGGCCTTCCGCTGTCAGTACGACGCACTTGATGTCGTCCATCTGATCGCAATCTGCCAGAATTGAGTAAAATTCCTTCTCCATCGCACTGTTGATGGCATTCATTTTCTCCGGCCGATTCAAGCGCACTGTCACGATGCTCGCCAGTCGCTGGACATTCAGGCATGTGGTTGCGGGCCAATCTATTTCGGCCATCGTGTGCCTCCTATCAAACGCCGCCACAAGAGGACGACCGTCGTCGTTCAGCTGCGTGGAAGACCGAGTACTTGTTGAGCGATGATGTTCCGGTGTATCTCTGAGGTGCCTCCGGCTATCGTGGCCGCGATGCCCCGGGTATACCGCTCGAAACTGCTCGCAAAGTATTCGTCGTTGTTCATGTGTTGGTAACGGCCGGTTACTGGATGAAGTAGGCCTTCGATTCCCGCCGTGTCCAGCAACACGTCAGCGGCACGCCTTTCGGCCTCAGAGCCGAGCAGCTTGAGCACCGACACCGACGACGTGTCAGCCTCGCCGCGGGCAGCGCGGGCCAAGGCAGCCGATCCCATCGCCCGTATCGCGTGATAATCCATGATCATCGATGCGTAATGGTCCCGCTCAACCGATGTCCGCGGCCGGCAGTCGGCAATCAGGTTATCGAGCCGATCAGCGAACAGCAGCCACATCATGGTTCGCTCGTGCCCCAGCGATCCATTGGCTACCTGCCAACCCTTGTTGAGCTCGCCGACAAGATTTCCCGCTGGAACGCGAACATCATCGAAGAAGACCTCGTTGAAGTCGAGATTGTCCCGACTCGCGACATCGGCGAATGGCCGGCACACCAAGCCTTGAGTTTTCGTCGGAATTATCAGCGCGGAGATGCCTTTGTGTTTCGGCACGTCAGGGTCCGTGCGCACGAAGGTGAGCAAGAAGTCCGCGTGATGCGCACCTGACGTCCATACTTTCTGGCCGTTGACGACGAACTCGTCGCCTTCGCGCGCAGCCCGTGTGCTCAGAGACGCAAGATCAGAACCCGCGTTGGGTTCGCTCATTCCCAATGATGCGGTCATTTCGCCGCGCAACACAGGAACGGCCCACCGCTGCTTTTGTTCTTCGGTACCAAAAGCTATCAGTGACGTGGCGACGATGTTGACGCCCTGCGGGTTGAAGCTGTGGAAGATTCGCCGTCTGCACAGTTCGTCGAGATGCACGAACTGCTGAAGCACAGTCGCGTTACGGCCGCCAAACTCGGGTGACTGTGCGGGCAGCAACCAACCGCTGTCGAACAAGAGGCGTTGCCAATCCCTTGCCCATTGCGGCATATGGGAAACCGACTGGGGGCGTTCGAGCGTCTGCGATTCAGTCGGCAGGTTGGCGTCGAGGAATGTGGAGAACTCCGCACGAAAAGCCTCGACATCTTCGTCAAAAGTCAGCTGCACGGTACTCCTTCGCGATGATCGCACGATGTTCTGCCGTGCCGCCGAGTAATAGTTCCCCCGCCTTCGCGCGTTTGACAGCGAACTGCAGGTTGTTCTCCCATGTCTGGCTCATGGCTCCAAAGCACTGCATACCGTGTCTGACTACGTGCGACTGCGCCTCTCCTGCAGCGGCTTTGGCCATAGATGCCGCAAGTCGGCCTCGCGGGTCATCGGCTGCGATCGTCAGCGCGGCGAAGTACGACAACGCACGGGCGCGTTCGATGAACACGTGCATATCGGCGGCCTTGTGTTGAATTGCCTGGAAAGAACCGATGGCGACCCCGAACTGATGGCGTTCCTTGACGTGCTCGAGAACCATCTCGAGGATCTGTTGGCAGGCTCCGACGGTGTGTATTGCCATGCCAGTGAGTGCGACCTGCTTGGCACGCTCTATGTCAGGGACGGTTCGGTCTTCGGCGGCCACGCGTACGTCGTCGAACACCAGATCAGCCACGTGCAAGACAGGATCGAAGACGGCGGCCCGGCGGGCAGTCACTCGATCGGCGTCGATGAGGAAAACCCCGGCTTCGGTGATGACTGCGAGATCCTGCGAACGATCCCCGTCGAGGACAAACCGTGCGACACCGTTGAGCAGCCATCCCGTGCCGTCGCGGTGAGCGGACACTCCGCTGTAAACCGCGGCGCCTGATCGATCTGCCTCGAAGCGGTCGCCCACCAGTGGAGCGAATTGTGTTGTGGTGGCCAGGAATGGCGTTGGGTCGCTCACTCGCCCCAGCTCTTCGAGCACCAGGGCGAGCTCGACAAAGGATTCTGCGCTGGAGAGTTCCGACCAGCCTTCCTCGCAATACCACTGCCAAAGCCGGTCCGCGTCGGCGGCACCCTCTGCGACTGCGCGAACAAATGACAACGGGCACTGCTTGGCCACGGCGCCTCGAACCGTGTCGCGCCACAGACGTTGGTCGTCGTCGAGCTCTAGAAGCACGCCGGTCCTGTCCTCTTCGATGGTGCTGCGAGAATAGCGTTCTCCCTTTAGGGTAGTCAACGTTAACATTTCTTGACAATCATGATGTTTAGATTGCAGCATCAATGCTTGACGATTGTGGTGTATCAACAATCTCGGAAGGCGGTATTCTGCATTGAAGCTAGCGGACTCCGGACAGCCCAGAGTTTGCCCAACCGGTAGATCAGCAGTTGAGAGCATTTCTTAGGTTTGCCGCGCGAGGGCGTTTCTGTCGCAGCGCGGACCGCCCGGCTGAGGATGCGTCACCCGCGGAGCACTTCGTCCTGGGCAGCGCGAACGAGTCTCATGCATCCAGGCCAAGCCTGCCTGACCAAGCCCCAAAACAATCGTCGACCTCACGTCAACCGTTGAAGCAGGAGATCAAAGTGGTCAGCAATCCAGTCCGCAAGTCGTCGGACGCCGAACTCGATCTCTCTGACGTCGACCACCGGGTGGGTAAACCGATCGGCGGTGGCCAACTCTGGGATCCGTGCAGCTCGTCCGACATTCGCCGCTGGGTGATGGCGATGGACTATCCCAATCCTCTGCACTGGGATGAGCGGTTCGCCCGCGATTCCAAGTTCGGCGGGCTGGTAGCGCCACAGTCGATCGCCGTCGCGCTCGATTACGGCCACGGCGCGGCACCCGCATGCGTCGGCCATATTCCGAACAGTCATCTCATTTTCGGTGGTGAGGAGTGGTGGTTCTACGGCTGCCCGGTGCGGGCCGGCGACAAGCTGTTTCAGACTCGCAGATTCCACGACTACAAGGTGGTCGAGACCAAATTCGCTGGGCCTACCATGTTTTCGCGAGGCGACACCACACACAGGAATCAACACGGCGCTTTGGTGGCGCGTGAGCGGTCAACCGCGATCCGTTATCTCGTCGAAGAAGCGACAAAGCGAGGCATGTTCGAGGGTCAACTCGGCGAGATCAAGAGATGGACACAACTTGAGCTAGAAGAAGTCGACAGGCTCCGCCGTGATTGGCTCGAGTCGAATCGCCTTGGTGTCTCACCGCACTTCGACGAGGTGAAGATCGGAGATACGCTGCCTCGTCGTGTTATCGGCCCGCACACCATCGCCACATTCACGACAGAGTATCGCGCGTTTGTTTTCAACATCTGGGGTGGATTCGAGTGGGTGGCTCCACCCGGTATTGACGACCCGTGGGTCTATCAGGATCCTGGTTTCGGTAAGGACTTCGCGTTCGACGAAGAAGACGCGTTCATTGATCCGCGCAAGCGTGACGGACTCTATCTAGGACCTTCTCGAGGCCACATAGACGCCGATCGCGCCAGCGAAGTGGGCATGGCGCGCGCGTACGGTTACGGCGCGACAATGGGTGCGTGGTGTACCGACTATCTGGCCTACTGGGCCGGCCATGACGGCATGGTACGACACAGCAAAGCTGATTTCCGAGGCCCGGCCTTCGAAGGCGATGCGACCTATTTCGACGCCGAAATCGTCGGTAAGGACGCCGATTCGACGTGGGGCGTACCGCTGGTTCAGGTGAATCTCCGCCTGAGCAACCAGAACGGCGAGGAGCTTGTCAGCTGCACGGCCGAGGTTGAGCTTCCTCTGTGATGGGGCGCTATAGATGACACCCGTTGTGTCAGAGACTCTTTCAGTCGTATCTGGGCCGGCGTTGAGCGACGAACCGGGTCTTGGCTCGCTTACGCTGCCCGGATTTTTGCGTGATGTGACATCGATGTATGGCGACCGTGAAGCTCTGGTGTTTCACACGGCAGATGAAGACATCCGCTGGACGTACGCCCAATTGTGGAAGCATGCACTTGATGTGGCATGCGCGTTGCGCGCGAGCGGTGTCGGCAAGGACACCCGGGTCGGCGTCTTGATGACCAACCGTCCCGAGTGGGTTTCGGCCTTCTTCGGCATAACACTCGCCGGAGGTGTAGCCGTCGCCTTGAGCACCTTCTCGACCCCTGCGGAGCTCGAGTATCTGCTGCAAACCTCCAGCGTTGCAGTGCTGCTGTTCGAGAGACGGGTACTCAAAACGGATTTTCTCGCAGTGCTGTCCGAGCTGGTGCCCGAGATCGGAGAAACGCCACCGGACGCACTGCAGTCCAAGAAGTTTCCGTTTCTCCGCTACCTCGCAACGATCGGCGACGCGTCACCTGGCGTCGATACATGGGAAACCTTTCTTGCCCACGGACGCGCCGAACCACGCGAGCAGATACTCGCGACCTCGGCGGCTGTGCTCCCCAGTGATACGGGTGCCTTGTTCTTCTCGTCGGGCTCGACCAGTAAGCCCAAAGCCGTCCTGAGTGCGCACCGCGCGGTGGCAATTCAGATGTGGCGCTTTCGAAGGGTGTGTGAATTTGAGCCGGACGACCACATCCGCTGTTGGTCGGCCAACGGCTTCTTCTGGTCCGGGAACTTCGTTATGTCACTGGGCGCAACGCTCGCAGCCGGGGGGTGTCTTGTCCTGCAACCGACGTTCTCTGCATCTGAGGCGCTCGAGTTGATGGCCGCGGAGCGCGTCAACTACCCGTTCGCTTGGCCGCATCAGTGGGCACAGATCGAAACCGCGCCGAACTGGCTCACCGTCGACCTCAGCAGTATGCGGTTCGCCGATGTCAAGACACCGATCGCCCGCCACCCGACGGTGTCCGCCGAATGGCATTTGCCCGACCATGCCTACGGCAACACTGAGACGTTCACCATCTCAACTATTTTCGAACTCGATACGCCAGCCGAGGTACATGCCGGTAGTTGGGGAGTTGCCTTGCCGGGGGTCACCATCAAGATCGTTGACCCGCTGACCCGCTGCGTCGTTCCGCGCGGCACGACCGGGGAGATCTGCGTCAAAGGCCCCACACTCATGCTTGGCTATATCGGCATACCGTTGGCCGAGACCCTCGACGGCGAGGGGTTCTTCCCCACCGGCGACGGGGGCTACCTCGACGACGTTGGTCGGCTGTTCTGGGTAGGCAGGCTCAACGACATCATCAAGACCGGCGGTGCGAACGTGTCACCGCTCGAAGTCGATGAAGTCCTCAACGGACATTCCGCTGTGAAGGTAGCCAAGACGGTCGGCCTGCCGCACAAGACACTCGGCGAGGTCGTGGTCGCCTGCGTCATCCAACACGACGGTGTCCACGTTCAAGCCGAAGAGATTCGCGACTACCTGCGGGCACGCCTGGCGAGCTACAAAGTGCCACGACACGTGCTGTTCTTTCGCGACGACGACCTCACACTGACCGGCAGCGACAAGATAAGGTCCGACGAGCTTCGCGAGATGGCCGCGAAGCGGCTGCGGTCTCAATAGCTTGATAGAAGCGCGTTATCCGTCTTGCGACGACTTTGAGGTAGACCCCGTTGTCGAAGGGGCGATCGCTTGTCGGCACCAGGACCACACAACGTCCTCGGTCAGACTCCTGCCATCCATCCCTTCGTGGAGCGCGTTGAACTGACCGAAAGACGTCAGTGTGTAGCCCAATAAAGAGATCAACTGCGGCAGGGTCAAATCGTTTCGAATTTGTCCCGCCTCCGAACAGGCGGTCAATATCTCCGTCAACAGCTTGCGGTGCGGCTCCCACACTTTGGCGAACGCCTCTGGATGTTCCACCTCGAGGCTCAGGTTGTAGATGAGAACGAGACGGCCGCCGACTTCCTGCGATGAGCCCGGCCGTGAGAGCACCCCCCGACACCATGCCTCTAGCTGACCCATCGGACTGTCGGCAGCCTCGACCTTCTCTCTGATCGCCTCGGTGTATCGCGCGGTCACGTCCTCATAAAGCGCCAGCAGGAGCTCGTCCTTGCTCGAGAAATGCTGATAGAAGGTACGTACGCTCAAGTTTGCGCGCTCGGCTAACGTCTGCAGCGTGAAATTCGCCTGGCCGGATTCCTGAACGAGTTCAAGGGCCGTTGCCATGAATTGCGTGCTGCGAGCGACCGCGAGCGCCCGCGCGTCGCCGAGTCGGCGTTCGACGGCGCGCTCCTGCCATGTGCGAGTGACTTCGCTGCTTGCGCTCGCGCTGTCTTTCGGCGCGTCGCCCGTCGTCACTGCAGACCGCCCACGCGGTGCTGTCCACCGCAATGCCCAGCGGACTCGGCGCCGTCACCTGAGCCGTCTACGGCGTGTGGTCGAAAAGACGGCATGCAGCCACAATATCGCCCTCGCCGAACCTTGCCCGGAGTGCCGATCGCGATTCGACTCGCAAGCACGTCGGTCACCGCCTTCCACTGGCTCTCGCCTGAGAACGCCACTCTCCAGCAAGAATTACATCATTCTTGTAGAGGTTAATTGTTGTTACCATATTCTGTATATCATGCTTTTCAATCACTGCTAACCTACATAGTTAGGGTCCCTGTGCCTGAAAGTCTTCGGTGACAACTGACGACGGTTTGGACCGTCACCGATATGCCCGAACTGCTCGCCGCCTTGGGGGCGGCGACGCGCGGAGGCCTTAACCGACTGTCGCCGTGGTCGTTCGGTATTTATGCTGGCGGCCAATCGATTCTGGTCGGACCGCCGTCGGGGGTCACCCTTGCAG
>JBKPSU010000118.1:0-28652 GCA_046735135.1 Actinomycetota bacterium | reverse complement strand
GCGACGGGCACCGCGTCGCTCTGCTCGCGGGGCACCTTCGCGCCGGACAGCACCAAGAGGTTCGCGCCGTTACGGCGCATCCGCGCCGCCAGGTGATCCAGCCTGAACAAGCTCTCCAGGCGTTCTGGATCCTCCTCGTTGCGCTCCAACCGGTCGATGAGCGAGAGCTGTTGGTCGACCAGCGTGCGGCTGCGCCGCGACAGCGTCTCGAACATATCGCCGACCTGCAGCTGCAGCCGGCTCTGCTCGCCCGCCAGGAACACCGCCTGCTCGTGCAGCTCGTCGACGGCGTGCGCGACCTGACCGATTTCCTCGGTGGTGTGTACCGGGATTGGTTCGACGGGTCCGGGTTCCTTGCCCGCGCGCACCCGCTCGATCTCGTGCGCCAGGTCGTCGTGCGCCACTCGCAGCGCGCTGTCGCGCAGGGTGCGCAGCGGCCGGACCAGCGACCGCGCCACCAGGGTGACAAGGAGCAGCGCCAGCACGATGGCGCCGAGCACGATCGCCGAGTCGCGGATGGTCGCGGTGCGTGCCGCCGACGCGTCGGCCTTGACCGCGCCGGTCACCGAGGGCACGGTGCGGTCGATCATCTTGGCGGCGATCTGATCGGTGGCCTGAAGCGACGCGGTCATATCTGGGTTGTTGATCAGCGGAATGGACGGGTCGGAGATGATCGCGATCCGCTTCACGTATTCGGCCTGCAGCTGCTTGGCCTCGGCTGAGCCGATACCGAGCACCTGGCTCATGCCGAACAGTGTCGACGGCTCGGTACCCGCGAGGGTGACCATGCGCGTGCGCTGCTCGGGCTCGGGCAGTTCGCCGCCCTGGTTGACCAGCAGCTGCTCCATCATCATCTGGCCGCGGGCGCCGACGGCGCGGGTGAGGCCCTGCGTCTCGGTGCGGATGCGCTCGTCGTCGACGCGGACCGAACCGGTGATCGCGTCCTCGGAGGTCAGCAGGATCGGCGCATAGAGCGTGACCCGGTCGATGAGGCCGATGGAGTTGGAGGTGACCTTGTCCACCAGTCCCTGGCCGCTGTCGAGCATCGTCGTGATGCCCTTGCGGACATCCGGCGGGACGTCGGGCGAGTCGTTGAGCCGACGCTGCAGCTCTGCCCGGCTCGAGTCGAAGGTGCTCATCGCGGCCTGGGTGTCGCCGCCGGCCGACGGCGCCAGCATCGCGCCGTTGAGCGCGTTCATGTAGCTAACGATGGCGGGCACCATTTCGGCTCGTTCTGCGGCGCGTTGCAGATCACGCGCTTCAATCGCGTTCGAGTAGATGCGCAACCCGCCGAAGGCGGCGGCCAGAATCAGCGGCACCAAGACAATCGCAAACACCTTCCAGCGGACTGGCCAATTTTTCAGCGACCATCTGGAGGGACGTTTCGGTCCTGCGTGGGCTTCGTCACCGTCGTCGAGCATCGGCTCGTCCACGAGGTCTTGCTGCGAGAACGAGGTCATTGCTGCCCCACCGCGCCACCTGCCGCGAGTCCGTCTTTTACCAATGGAGCGTCTTTCATAATCTTCCTGCTGATTTTGCCCGCCACCGGGCTTGGCGTTCTACGCCTGGCAATTGATCGAGTATGCCAGTAGCGCGCACCCAACTCCACAATTCTTACTGAACAGACAGAGTTCGCGGGTTCGCTCTAATGACGCTTCAGAGGCCTCCGAGCAAATGCGGTCGGGGCCGCCTGCAATCATCGTCAAATGTTTCGGGTGATGTTTTTCTCCCCCCGGATCGCGCCCAACACAGGCAATGCGATCCGCATGGTCGCTGCGACGGGATGCGAACTGCACCTGGTCGAGCCGCTCGGCTTCGAGCTATCCGAACCCAGGCTGCGACGGGCCGGGCTGGACTACCACGACCTGGCCTCGGTCACCGTCCACCCGAGCCTGGCCGCCGCATGGGAGGCCATCGCGCCCACCCGGGTGCATGCCTTCACCGCGCACGCGACAACGTCGTTCACCGACGTCGGCTATCAGCCGGGCGATGTGTTGATGTTCGGTCCCGAGCCCACCGGCCTTGACGCCGACACACTTGCCGATCCACACATCACGTCGCGCGTGCGCATCCCGATGCTGGCGGGCAGGCGCTCGCTGAACCTGTCGAATGCCGCCGCGGTCGCCGTGTACGAGGCGTGGCGCCAACATGGGTTCACCGGAGCGGTTTAACTCACCAGGTGTTCCAGTGCGCGAACTGCTCGGCGGGCAGCCGCTTGGCGGGCCGGAAGTCGGTGCCCTTGGTGTAGGCGATCGGGAAAAGGCCGCCCTGGCTGTACTCCTCGAACGGTATGCCGAGCACGTCGGCGGCCAGCTTCTCGCCCTTGCCGACGAGATGCAGCGTCGTCCAGGCCGAACCGAGGCCACGCGAGCGCAGCGCCAGCATGAAGCTCCACACGGCGGGCAGCAGCGAGCCCCAGAAGCCTGCGCTCTGGCCTTCGGGACGGCCCTGCAGGCACGGGATCAACATCACCGGCACCTCGTGCAAGTGCTCGTTGAGATACTTCGCGGAGCTGGCCACGAGCGGGCGCTGGTCGTCGCGCGCGTCGCCGTATTGGGGCTTGGGCGCATCGAGATACGGCGTCGCGTTGTGCCGGTAGATGTCGGCGAGCGCCTTCTTCTTCTCCCGGTCCTCGACGAAGACCCACTGCCAGCCCTGCGAGTTGGATCCCGTCGGCGCCTGCAGCGCCAAGTCGAGGCATTCCAACAGCACCTCGCGCGGCACCGGCTTCTCTAGATCAAGCCGCTTGCGCACTGAGCGGGTGGTGGTCAGGACTTCGTCAGCGGACAGGTTCAGGGTCTTTTCGGCCGTCACTCCCCCGAGACTACATTCGCCGGTATGGCAGTCGAATTCACGCAAGAGGTGGCCAGCAGGCTCGAATCCGACCAGTACGGGTGGCTGACGACCGTGGCCAAATCCGGTCAGCCCGTGCCGAAGCTGGTGTGGTTCTACTTCGACGGCAAGGACGTGATCGTCTACTCGATGCCGAACGCGGCCAAGGTCAGACACATCGCGAGCCATCCGCGGGTGAGCCTGAACCTGGACTCCAACGGCAACGGCGGCGGCGTCATCGTGGTCGGCGGCGAGGCGACCGTTGATGCGACTGGCGTGGACGGCCGCGACGACAAGCCGTTCTGGGCGAAGTACAAGGCCGACGCCGAACGGTTCGGGCTGACCGAGGATTTCGCCGCATACAGCACGCGGCTGACGATCCGCGTCGACAAGGTCTGGACCACTCCGGGCGGCTGACGTGCACTCCAAATCTGATTTCGAGCGCCCGGTCCGACGGTGGCAGGACATCCCGGGCTGGTTCCAGTGGCGACGAGCCCAGGAGGAGGCCGTCGCGCACTTCGGCAATGGCAGCCGGTTCGTCGAAGTGGGTTGCTATCTCGGCAAGAGCCTGTGCTCGCTGGCCGAAGTGGTTCGCGGGAGCGGGCGCGACATCGCGCTCACGGGGGTCGACACGGCGCGGGGCAGTGGACCCGAGGGCAGGCATGACACCAATGCACACGGCCCCGCGGTCGAATACGGCGGCGGTACCTTCGCCGGCCTGCTGCATCGCAACGTGATCGCTTGCGGTGCAGCCGATCTGGTGCAGCTGCTGATCAGCGACTCGGTAGCCGCCGCGACGTTGTTCTCCGACCGGTCGCTGGCGTGGGTGCATATCGACGCGCGACACGATTACGCGAGCGTGTCGGCCGATATCGCAGCGTGGGCGCCGAAGATACGCGACGGGGGCTGGCTGTCTGGAGACGACTTCAACGCCGACCAGTGGCCAGGCGTTGTCGGCGCTGTGCGCGATACCCTGCCCGGCGCCGCCACCTGGTGGTCGACGCAGTGGCGGTGGATCAACGGCGCTCCCTGAAGCTGGGGGCACCTCCCCCCGCGAGCTGGGGGCACCTCCCCGCGTGCAAGGGGGAGCGTGTCTGTCCCCCGACACGCCGCGAATCACCGGCATTTCGCGCACACTCGCAACGCACGACAGTGCGCGGCCGCATGGAAAGACCCGGCGTGTCCACCAACAGACACGCACGCTCGCGAGCGGGAGGTACCCCCAGCTCGCGGAAATTGAGATCAGCGGAAGATGCGGGTGCGGGAGACGAGATCAGCGGAAGTCGCGGCTGCGGGAGGCCACCCGCATGTCGAGCTTGCCGAGCTTATCGGCGACCACCGTTACCGCACCGGTGGCGTTCTGCACCACTCCCCGGATCACCATCGCCGATGCCGTCTGCGCCAGCTTGCGTTGCCGCGCCCAAACCCCTTGTGAACACAGGATATTGACCATGCCGGTCTCGTCCTCGAGGTTGATGAACGTCACACCCTGCGCCGTCGCGGGTCGCTGCCGGTGGGTCACCGCACCGGCCACCAACACCCGCGTCCCATCCGGCACCGACAACAGCTGGTCGGCGGGGACGACGCCCATCGCGTCCAGGTCTTCCCGCAGGAATTCGGTGGGATAGCGGTCCGGAGAGATACCGGTGGCCCAGACATCGGCCACCGTCAGCTCGAGTTCGGTCATGCCGGGCAATGCAGGAACATGCGACGACGACCCGACGCCGGGCAGCCGGTCCGGCCGCTGCGTGGCTGCGGCACCCGCAGCCCACAGCCCTTCACGGCGCGATATCCCGAAACAGCCGAGCGCCCCACCCGTCGCCAGCGCCTCGGTTTGCGGCACGGACAGCTGTACCCGGGCGGTCAGGTCAAGCAGAGAGTCGAACGGCCCATTGGCTTTTCGCTCCTCGACGATCTGCTCGGCAAGCTCGTCGCCGATGTGGCGGACGCTGCCGATACCCAGCCGCACCTCGGTGCCCGCATTCTCCAGCGTGGCGTGCGCCAGGCTGGCGTTGATATCAGGCCCATGCACTGTCACACCGTGCCGACGGGCATCGGCCACCAGCGTCTGGGGTGAGTAGAAACCCATCGGCTGCGCCCGCAGCAGCGCAGCGCAGAACGCGGCGGGATGGTGCAGCTTGAACCACGACGAGTAGAACACCAGCGAGGCGAAGGACAGTGAATGGCTCTCCGGGAAGCCGAAATTGGCGAATGCTTCCAGCTTTTCATAGATCCGGTCGGCCACCTCACCGGTAATGCCGTGCCGCTCGCGCATGCCGTCGTAGAACCTGCCGCGCAGCCTTCGCATCCGCTCGGTCGACCGCTTGGAGCCCATCGCCCGGCGCAACTGGTCGGCCTCGGCGGCGCTGAACCCCGCGCAGTCGACCGCGAGCTGCATGAGCTGTTCCTGAAACAGCGGAACGCCAAGGGTTTTTCGCAGCGCGGGCTCCATCGACGGGTGTTCATAGGTAACGGGCTCCACGCCGTTGCGCCTGCTGATGTAGGGATGCACCGAGTTGCCCTGGATCGGCCCCGGCCGGATCAGCGCCACCTCGACGACCAGGTCGTAGAACACGCGCGGCTTGAGACGGGGCAGGGTGGCCATCTGCGCCCGGGACTCCACCTGGAAGACGCCGACGGAATCGGCGCGCTGCAGCATCTCGTACACCGCGGCCTCGGAGAGGTCGAGCTTGGCAAGGTCGACGTCGATGCCCTTGTGTTCGGCCACCAGGTCGATGCAATAGTGCAGCGCCGAGAGCATGCCAAGGCCCAGCATGTCGAACTTCACCAAACCGATTGCCGCGCAGTCATCTTTGTCCCACTGCAGCACGCTGCGGTTTTCCATCCGCGCCCACTCCACCGGGCAGACATCGGCGATCGGGCGGTCGCAGATCACCATGCCGCCGGAGTGGATGCCCATGTGCCGCGGCAGGTTGGAGATCTGCTTGGCCAGATCGATCACCGATTCCGGCACATCCTCGACGTGGGTCGACTCGGTGAGATTGCCCCACTGACCAATCTGCTTGCTCCACGCGTCCTGCTGTCCCTGGGAGAAGCCCAGCGCGCGGGCCATGTCACGCACGGAGCTGCGGCCCCGGTAGGTGATGACGTTGGCGACCTGGGCGGCGTAATCGCGGCCGTAGTGTTCGTAGACGTACTGGATGGCCTGCTCGCGCAGGTCCGATTCGATGTCGATGTCGATGTCGGGCGGCCCGTCGCGCGCCGGGGACAGAAACCGTTCGAACAGCAGCTCGTTGGCGATCGGGTCGACGTTGGTGACGCCGAGCGCGTAGCAGACCGCGGAGTTGGCCGCCGATCCCCTGCCCTGGGAAAGGATGCCGTTCTCCTTGCAGAACCGGGTGATGTCGTGCACCACCAGGAAGTAACCCGGAAACGTCAGCTGTTCAATGATTTTCAGCTCATGCTCGATCTGCTGGTAGGCCCGCGGCGCCCGCTCTGGCGGTCCGTACCGGTTACGGGCGCCCATCATCACCAGGTGCCGCAGCCAACTGTCCTCGGTGTGTCCGGCGGGAACGTCGAACGGCGGAAGCTGTGGGGCGATGAGCGCCAGCCCGAATGCGCACTGCTCGCCGAGGTCGGCGGCCGCCGTCACCACCTCGGGGCGATGCGCGAACACCCGCGCCATTTCTTCTCCCGAGCGGAGATGTGAGCCACCAAGCGGCGCAAGGTAACCGGCCGCCTCGTCGATCGAGTTGCGGGCCCGGATCGCACCCATGGCCATCGCCAGCCGTCCCCTCGACGGCTCGGCGAAGTGGGCCGCGGTGGTGGCGACGACGCCGATGCCGAACCGCGGCGCGAGTTCGGCAAGCGCGGCGTTGCGCTCGTCGTCGAGCGGATGTCCGTGGTGGGTCAGTTCGATGCTGACCCTGTCGCGCCCGAACCGGTCGACCAGATCGGCGAGCGCCCTTTCCGCCGCCTCCGGACCGCCGTGGGAAAGCGCCTGGCGGACATGACCTTTGCGGCATCCGGTCAGGATGTGCCAGTGTCCACCCGCCGCATCGGTAAGCGCGTCGTAGTCGTAACGCAGGACGCCCTTTTCGCCGCCGGCAAGATGCGCCGTCGCCAACTGGCGCGACAGCCGCCGATACCCTTCAGGACCGCGGGCCAGCACCAGCAGATGCGGCCCGCGGGGATCGGGCTCCTCGGTGCGGTCGCCACCGCCAAGGGACAGCTCGGCGCCGAACACCGTTGCGATGTCGAGCTCCTTGGCGGCTTCGGCGAAGCGCACCACCCCATACAGCCCGTCGTGGTCGGTCAGCGCAATGGCGCGCAGATCCAGCCGGGCGGCCTCCTCGACGAGCTCCTCCGGCGTGCTGGCGCCGTCGAGGAAGCTGTACGCCGAATGCGCGTGCAACTCGGCGTACGGGACCGACGACCCGGGGCGAGCGACATCCAGCGGCTCGTAGCTCCCGCGCTTGCGTGACCAGGCAGGGCTGTCGCCGCCGTCGCCGATCTGCTCGTCGATCGGCCACCCGGCGCGGCGTGGCTTGCCGTGGAGCACCCGCTCCATCTCGGTCCAGCTCGGCGGCCCGGTATGCCAACCCATTCGAACAGTGTATCGAACGTTTGTTCGATACACGAGGGCGCTCAGGGCAGGGCGTCGGCGCCGATTTCGTCTCGCGGAACCACCATCATCGGAACGTCGAGCACGCGCAGCATCTTCGCCGCCGTCGACCCGAGGAACAGTCTCTGGGGCGCGCTGAGCCTGCTCGACCCGACCATGATCAGGTCTCCGTCCCGCCAGTCCAGCTTGCTGACCGCGTCTTCGACGGTTGGGCCGTCGACGATCGTCGATGTCACCGGAATAGCCTCCGGCAGAGCGTCTTTGGCGGTCTCGAGGGTGGCCTGGGCGTGAGCGAGCGCTCGCTCGCGGACGGCATCGGCATCACCCCGGAGCTGGCCGAACATCGGGTCAAGGGCCACCAGCGACACCAACCGCAGCGGTGTCCCGGCAGCCTTGCTGAACCGAACCGCACTGCGCAGCAAGAGGTCTGCGCCCTGGCGCTCACCGATCGCACACGTCACCTCGCGGACCCGTTCCACCTCCGAATGGCGAGTGCCCCGCGGCGCAACGATCACAGGAACCGGCGACGAGTGCAGCAGATCGTTGACGACCGAGCCCAGTGAGAAGGGCCCCGCCAGGCCGCCGCCGGAACCACCCACGACGATGACGTCGGCCTCCAGCCGCGCGATCTCCTGCAGCAGGCCGTCGGCGAACGACTCGGCGAAACTCACATGGCTGCGCGCAACGACGTCGGCCGGAACCCCTGCTTCGTCCAGCCACGATTGCGCCTGTTCGGCGATCAGGGTGTCATAGCCACCGACCGACAAGCGGGCCGGTGTCGCCCGATCCGGCGGCAGGACAATGCACAGCTCCAACTCGGCCCCCAGCGTCCGGGCCAACCGGGCACCGAGAGCCACCGCATCTGAGCCACCGGGTGTGGCCAGGTAACCGACGACCAGCTTCATGGTGGACATCCTGTACCACCGGCGGCTGCTCAGTCCGTGTATTCGGCGACGCCGTCGTCCAGCACCAACCGCGCATTGGAGCCATCGGGGTTCGACGCCTCGGTGCGGTACACCGCACGTCCAGCCTCGGTGCGCCAGATCGAGGTGGCCAGCGTCTCGCCGGGAAAGACCGGAGAGGTGAACCGCGCCGAGATCGCGCTGACCTTGGTGGCGTCGCCGCCGCCGAGCTCGCCGACGAGCGCGCGGCCCGCCACCCCGTAGGTGCACAGCCCGTGCAGGATCGGTTTGGGGAAGCCGGCCAGTTCGCGCGCGAACCACGGATCGCTGTGCAACGGATTGCGGTCGCCGGACAGCCGGTAGATCAGCGCCTGGTCCTCACGGGTCGGCAACACCACCCGCGCGTCGGGATCACGCGCGGGGATCTCGGGCGCGACCGGCCGCTGGCCGGGCTCTCCACCGAAGCCGCCCTCGCCGCGGATCACCGCGGTCGCCTTCGTTTCGGCGATGACCTTTCCGGTGTCCGGGTCGGTGCCCGTGGCCTTGAGCATGACCACGGCGTTCTTGCCTTCGCCCTTGTCCTGGATGTCGGCGACCTCGCCGACGACGCTGAGCTTGCCCGCGGGCGCCAGCGGCTCGTACAGCCGGATCTCCTGCGAACCGTGCAGCAGCATCGCCCAGTTGAAGGAGCCGATCTTGCCCGCCGCGGCGAAACCTGTGCACGCGATGACGGCATACGTCGGCAGCACCTGTTGGGAAATGTCGTGGCTGTTCTCCGTGGTGAAGGCCAGGTCGTCGAGCCCCGCGCCGACGCCGAGTGCATACAGCAGCGTGTCTCGGTCGGTCCATTCGAAGACGTGCGGGCTGGATTTCGCGCCTATCGCGGTTGGATCGATCGGCATTGACGCTCCCTTCAGGTCGAGTCGGACGATAGCCGTCCGACCTGCCCGGCGGTTGAGTGGCCACGTTTTTGGTTATGGATAGGTGGTGGGTGGGGTTTCGACTTCTGCGGTCGCGGGCGACGGGTCCGAGTTGACGCGGAAACAGCAGCACGATCCGGTGCAGTGGATGCGGTTCTTCTGGGAGCAGCAGAGCGACGAAGACCCATCCGGGTTTCTGGCGATGACATCGCTACTCCGCCTGCACCATCTGATGAGGAACACCCTCGATCATCAGCTGAGGACCACGTTCGAGATCAGCCTGACCGACTTCCAGATCCTCAAGGCACTGCAACTCAGCGACACCGGCACCTGGGTGCTGAGCAGGATGGCTTGGCATTTGATGGTGCATGCCACGACGGTGACCCTCTCCATCGACCGACTCGAGGCCAAACAGCTGGTCACGCGGCACTCTCATCCTCATGACCGACGGGCGAGCCTGGTGACGATCACCGACGACGGCCGAGATGTCGCCGACGACGCGACGCGGTCGCTGCGGCAGTACGAGTTCGGCCTGCCCGGCCTGACGGCCTCACAGGCGCGAGCGTTGACCGCGACCGTCGCGCGGGTCCGCGCCAGTGCCGGCGACGTCGACCGGTCTTACGGGTCGACGCCCAGAGACGTCGGCTGATCGACCGCGTCACATTGCGTTGACCTTTGTCGGGCGACCGACGAGCATGACCGCATGCGCTTTGTCGTTACCGGCGGTACCGGGTTTATCGGCCGCCGAGTCGTGTCGCGAATTCTGGATCGCTCCCCCGACGCCGAGGTCTGGGTGCTGGTCCGTCGGGAGTCCCTGACGAGGTACGAACGGCTGGCCACCGAGGGCCCGCAGGCGTGGGGTGAGCGGGCAAAAGCGCTGGTCGGAGATCTCACCGCGGACGACCTTGGCCTGTCCGATGACACCATCGGCGAGCTGGGACCCGTCGATCACGTGGTGCACTGTGCCGCGATCTACGACATCACCGTCGCCGAGGATGCGCAGCGCGCAGCCAACGTCGACGGAACCCGGGCGGTGATCGCGTTGGCCCGCAGGCTCGGCGCCACGCTGCACCACGTGTCGTCGATCGCGGTGGCCGGCACCCATCGCGGTGCCTACACCGAAGAGGATTTCGATGTCGCCCAGGACCTGCCGACGCCCTATCACCAGACGAAGTTCGAGGCCGAGCTGCTGGTTCGCTCCGAGCCTGGGCTGCGCTACCGCATCTACCGACCGGCCGTCGTCGTCGGCGACTCACGCACGGGCGAAATGGACAAGGTCGACGGCCCGTACTACTTCTTCGGCATCCTGGCGAAGCTGGCGATGTTGCCGTCGTTCGCCCCGGTCCTGCTGCCCGACACCGGTCGCACCAACATCGTCCCCGTCGACTACGTCGCCGACGCGCTGACCGAGCTTATCCACGCGCCTGACCGCGACGGCCAGACGTTTCACCTCACCGCGCCCGACAGCATCGGGCTGCGCGGCATTTATCGCGGGATCTCCGATGCGGCAGGTCTGCCACGGCTACGCGGTTCGCTGCCGAGGGGTGCAGCGACACCGTTCCTCCGGGCGACCGGACGGGCCAAGGTGCTGCGAAACATGGCGGTGACGCAGTTGGGGATTCCCGCCGAGATTCTCGACGTCGTCGACCTGATGCCGACGTTCACCGCGGAGAATTCGCGGGAAGCGTTGCAAGACACCGGGATAGCGGTTCCGGAGTTTGCGTCGTATGCGCCGAAGCTGTGGCGGTACTGGGCCGAACACCTCGATCCCGACCGGGCGAGGCGCAGTGATCCGGCAGGCCCGCTCGTCGGCAAGCACGTCATCATCACGGGCGCGTCCAGCGGCATCGGCCGCGCGGCGGCGGTCGCGGTGGCCGAGCGCGGCGCGACGGTCTTCGCGCTGGCCCGCAATGCCGAAGCGCTCGACGAGCTCGTCGCCGACATCCGCGCCGCGGGCGGACAGGCGCACGCGTTCACCTGCGACGTCACCGACAGCACGTCGGTCGAGCACACCGTCAAGGACATCCTCGGCCGGTTCGGCCACGTCGACTACCTCGTCAACAACGCCGGCCGATCGATCCGCCGGTCCGTGGTCGCGTCGACCGATCGGCTGCACGACTACGAACGGGTGATGGCCGTCAACTACTTCGGCGCTGTGCGGATGGTGCTGGCGCTGCTGCCGCACTGGCGCGAACGGCGGTTCGGCCACGTCGTCAACGTGTCGAGCGCAGGGGTTCAGGCCCGCAACCCGAAGTACAGCTCCTACCTGCCGACCAAGGCGGCGCTGGATGCGTTCTCGGATGTGGTGTCGACGGAGACCCTGTCGGACCACATCACGTTCACCAACATCCACATGCCGCTGGTGCGCACGCCGATGATCGCGCCGTCACGCCGCCTAAACCCGGTGCCTCCCATCAGCCCTGAGCACGCCGCGGCGATGGTGGTGCGCGGTCTCATCGAGAAGCCGGCGAGGATCGACACTCCGTTGGGCACGCTGGCCGACGTCGGCAACTACTTCACACCGAAGCTGTCGCGGCGGGTGCTGCACCAGCTGTATCTGGGCTACCCGGACTCGGCGGCCGCGCGCGGCCTCGAGGAGGCGCCCCCATCGCACACCCCGGCGCGTCGGCCGAGGCGGCCGGTCAGGGCGGTGACCAAGGTGCGGGTGCCGGGCCCGGTGAAACGCGCGGTTCGCCTGGTGCCTGGCGTGCACTGGTAGATCGGCTGCGGCGGTATGGTTACCCGCGTGCCGCAGCCGGTGTTCGCTGACGTCGACACGGGCGTCGACGACGCGATGGCGCTGGTCTACCTGTTCGGCAGCCCCGACGCAGAGCTGGTCGGCATCGCATCGACCGCGGGAAATGTTCCGGTGCAACAGGTTTGCGAGAACAACCTGGGTCTTCTGGAATTGTGCCGCGTCGACGGCATCCCGGTGTCCAAGGGCTCGGAGCAACCGGTCAGTTCACCGCTGCGTACAGCCGAAGACACCCATGGCCCGCAGGGGCTCGGGTATGCCACCCTGCCGTCGACGGATCGCCGACTTGCCGACTACGACGCCGCGCAGGCATGGATCGATGCCGCACGGGCCTACCCGGGCGAACTGATCGGCGTCGCGACCGGTCCGCTGACCAATCTGGCACTGGCGTTGCGGCGGGAGCCCGCCCTGCCCAGCCTGCTGCGCAGGCTGGTGATCATGGGCGGGGCGTTCGAATACCGCGGGAACACCACGCCAGTCGCGGAGTGGAACGTCAGCGTGGACCCCGAGGCCGCCCACGAGGTCTTTTCCGTATGGTCCGCGGCGTGGGGGCTGGACCCGCCACGGCATCTCCCGATCGTGTTGGGGCTGAACCTGACCGAGAACATTGCGATGACGCCCGCGCTGTTCGGGAGGCTGGCTGCCGAGGCGGACTCGCCGACGGCGCCGATGAGCGTGCTCGACGACCGTGGCACCCGCTCGGCCGCCGCCAACCCGCTGATCCGGGTGCTCGAGGATGCCATGCGGTTCTACTTCGAATTCCACTTCGACCAGGACGAGGGCTATCTCGCCCATTTGCACGACCCGCTGGCCGCGGGGGTGGCGCTGGATCCTGACATCGTCACGGTCCGGGCCGCGACCGTCGACGTCGAGCTGACCGGCACGCTGACACGGGGCATGACGATCGCCGACTGGTCAGGGCGATGGGGCCGAGAACCCAACGCGCTCATCGGTATTGACGTCGATCCCAAGGCATTCTTCGACCGGTTCATCGCGCGGGTCGGCCAATTCGCCCGCAACCTGGCGTGATCGGGAGTCCCAGCCCGCGAAAACCGCGTTTTGCCGAGAAAGTGCGAGTAAAGGTCTGCAAAACGTGGATCTCAAGGGTTGAATGGCGGCATCGCGACGTGGGAGGCCCGTCATGCGAACGCTGTGGCAGAGACCTGAATCGTCAACAGGACCGCCGTCGAACCCGGCCGAGGTAGCCGACCGGGCGCTGCATCGGCGCGCCATCGAGGCGGTGATCTGGGGGATGCCCGCCGTCAACTACGAGTTGATGCGCAGGCAGGTGGTGAAGGTGGGCGGGGCGCCCAACCAGGTGGTGTTCTGGTCGCGGCCGGTGGGCTGGAAGAACCAGACGTTGACTCCCAACCCCGACACGATCTACTTCATGCCGTTCCTGGACACCAGGGACGTCGGGCCGGTGGTGCTGGAGATTCCCCCCGCCGACACCGGCCAGATCGTCGGTTCGGTGGACGACTGCTGGCAGACCGCGATCCAAGACGTGGGCACGGCGGGCGTCGACAAGGGCGAGGGCGGCAGGTACCTGATCCTGCCGCCGGATCATGACGATGACGTTCCCGACGGCTATCTACCATGCCCGTCGTCGACATGTCAGTCCTTCGCGCTGCTGCGCTCGAACTACCGCAGCGCCGATGACGCCGGTATCGCGAACGCCGTGACCTACGGGAAACGCGTTCGGGTTTATCCGCTGTCGGCAGCAGCCGACCCGCAGGACACTATCTTCGTCGATGCTAATGGTGTCCTCTTCGATTCGACCATCCCTTACGACGCACGCTTCTTCGACGCGCTGAACAGTGTCGTACAGGCCGAGCCGTGGCTCACCCGTGACAAGGCGATGATCGACAAGCTCGCAACCATCGGCATCGTGAAGGGACGGCCGTTCGTACCGAACGACAGGACCAGGCGGATCTTCAATCTTGCTGCGCACGAGGCACATTCATGGCTGAGGACCCAATTGGATACGTCGTATTTCCCGGTGCCGTATTTCGACGGCGGCCACTGGCATGTGCCCGCGTCCGCTGAAGTTGTCGACGGACTGGCAACAAACTACGCCAACCCGGAAAGCTATCCCGTCGACAAGCGGGCCGTCACTTACGCGATGGGCTATTTCAGCGCCAAACACCTTGGCGGTGGTCAGTTCTATTTGATGACCCGCAAGGATGGCAAGGACAACGAACTCAATGGCGGTAGCACATACCGGCTCCGCGTACCCACATCCGCCCCGGTCCACCAGTACTGGTCGGCGACCGTGTACGACGGTGAGACGCACGCCCTGATCCGCAATACGTCATACTCGAGCCGTGCTTCCACATCACCGGACCTGACGATGAACGCCGACGGGTCTGTCGACATCTTCTTCGGTCCTGCGGCGCCGGACGGCCACTCGTCGAATTGGGTACCGACGAAGGCCTGCAACTCTTTTGAGGTGATCTTCCGGTTCTATGGCCCAGACCAACCGTTGTTCGACAAGAGCTGGAAGCTGCCCGACATCCAGAAGATCAGCTGACTACTCGTAGATTCCCTCCAGGTACCACCGCCGCTGCCGGTAGCACAGCAGCAGTGCCTGCCCGGGGTTGCCGCCCTGCTCTTCACGCGAGCGCTCATCGGTGTCGAGCAGAACCTGGACCCGCGCGGTGCGCCCGGCCTTACGGTCCGGATCCCACCATCGCTCGTCGACGGGCCATGGCCCCGCCCACCACGACAATGGGCCGTCCCTGCCAGGAGCGGCCAACCGCGCAGGCTCGGCGGAGAACAACCCCCGGCTGGTCACCCGCACCGGATTGCCTTCGCCGTCAAGCACTTCGACGGGGTCATCGAGCAACACCGTCGGCGACGGCTCCGGTAGTTGTCCCGGCCACGGCTGGCGCGGGTCGGCCTGCGGCACCGGCTCGTCGCCCAAAGGAGTCAACGTGATGCGCTCGGCGGGCCCGCGGCCGCCGCTGAGCACCGGCACCTGCACGGCCTCCGGCCCGAGCAGACCCTGAACCCGCACCAGCGCGCGACGGGCCCGCAGCCGATCCTCTTCACCGACGCCACCCCACAACGGCAGCTGCAACGCCCCCGCCGACACCACCTCGACCGGATGCAGCCGCAACACCGTGACCGGCGCGGTCGGCCGGTCGTTGGGATTGCGGCGATTCAGCCAGCCGTCCAGCTGCCAGCGCACCCGATCTGCGGTGGCATCCTCGGTCAGTGGTTCCGCGCAACGCCAAACCCGGTCCAGCTCTTCACCTTTGGCGGTCACCGCATGGATGGCCAGCCTGGTGCAGCCGACACCCGCCGACTCCAGGCTCCGGTGCAGCTCACTGGCCAGCGACCGACCGGCGAACGCAGCCGCATCCACCCGGTCGATTGGCGGGTCGCAGTCCATCACAGCGTCGAGTTCCTGCTCCGGCTCACGCCCCGACGGCCCGCGACCCGGTTCGGCTCGGGCGAAGCGATGCGCCTCCACCGCGTCGGCTCCGAACCGGGAGGCCACATCGGTACGGGACAGGGCTGCGAACTGCCCGATGTTCCGGATTCCCATGCGCCACAACAGGTCCGCAAGGTCTTCGCGACCGGGTGCGGCCAGGCTCGGTTCGGTGGCCAGCTGCCGGATCGACAGCGCGGACAGGAACACGGCGTCCTTCCCGGGGTCGATGATCCGCCCCGCGCGGGCAGCGAACACCGCGGTGGGCAGCCGGTCGGCGATTCCGACCTGGCATTCGGCCCCCGCGGCGGCCACCGCGTCGACCAACCGCTCCGCTGCGGCCTGCTCGGACCCGAAGTAGCGCGCCGCGCCGCGAACCGGCATCACCAGCAGGCCGGGCCGCAGCACCTCGGCGCGCGGCACCAGGTCGTCCACCGCGGCGGTCACGTCTTCGAAATGGCGGGCATCGCGGGCCGGGTCGGCGGTGACGACGTGCAGCTCAGGGCATCTGGCCTGGGACTCCCTGCGGCGCAGGCCACGCCGCACCCCGGCCGCGCGGGCCGACGCCGAACAGGCGATGACGCGGTTGGCCAGCGTGACAGCAACCGGAGTCGTCGGGGGCAGCTCCGCCGCGGCCGCCGCCGCCACCGCCGGCCAGTCCATGCACCAGATGGCCAGCACCCGTGACACGCTCATTCGCCTACCGCATGCACCGACCCGAAGGATCGTCCTCTTGCCCGCATGGCCAGCCGAACCCGGCTGATCCGGCCACAGCCCGGCGTCCGTCCACCTCCGCTGCCGCCGGTCATCTCGTAGCCGCTGACCCTGGCCTCCAGCCGTGCCGATGCGCCTTGCCAGTCGCCGCCGGTGACCAGCAGCGTGCACCCCTTCTGGCGGGCGCGGGCCACCACCGCCCGTGCCCGCGTCGCGGGCACCGAACGCCCGCCAAGGCCGAGCACGACCAGATCCATGCCGTCCATCAGCACCGCTGCCACCTCGACCGGATCCGCCCCCGGCTCGGGAATGACGGCGAGCCGGCTCAGGTCCGCTCCCATCTCCACGGCCGCGAGCAGACCGACGTCGGGCTGGCCGACGATTGCCGCGTGCCCGCCCGCTGCGGTCACCGCCGCCACCATGCTCAACGGCAGTGACCGGGCGCCGGACAGCACAGCCACCGTTCCCCGGGGCAATGTGGTGGGAAGCTGTTCGATGAGGGATTCGGGGAGTGGCAGCAAACTTTCCGACACGGGAAGCACGTCGTTCGAGGGCAGTTCGCCGCGTCGGCCCTGACCCACCTTGCCGGATATCGCCGCCATCTTGCGACGCAGGTGTTCTACCTGCTCAGCACGGTTACCACGATGCCGATCCAGGCTCGTCGCCGCCGTCACAACAGCACCTTTTGCCTCATCCGAATCAACGTTCATTCGAAAATATGTTCGATACGATGAGTAAACACCCGCCCACCGACACCGTCAAGCGCCGCAGGTGCCCGCAACCGGTTGCCGGGTTCGCCCGTCGCGTAAAGCCTGGGTATTACCTGGGCGCAGATTCGCGATTCGGATAAAGTTTCAACGACGAACCGCATCGACAGCGGTTCTATTCGCCAGTCGGGGGACAGATAGGAACACCATGACGTCACGTCGTTCGGCTCGTCGCATACCGGCCATCGCCGGAGCAGCGGCAGTCATTGCCCTGGTTGGGCTTTCCGCCGCGTGCGCGAAGGAAGAGCAGAAGGCTCCCGAGACCTCGACCACCACAACGACTACGACTACGACGACGACCACACCGGCACCGCCGCCGTCGGGCGAGCCCACCGAGAAGGCACCGCGCCTTGATCCCAACGGACCGAACCCGTTCTCGCCAGGGATCACGGCACCGCCTGCTCCGACGGCCGTCCCCGGCGACAACTAGCGCACTGCGGTGCCCGGTTGGCGAACAGGAGCCGGGCACGGACTGCTGGCCTTGATCGCGGCGGCGGGGGTGCTTGTTCTTGCATCGGATCTGCGGATCACCCAGGCGCACGACGCGCCCGGCGTGATCGGAGGACCGTTCGCGCTGTTACTGGGCGCCTCAACCGATCTCGGGCCGTCGCATCGCGATGACACTCAGCTGACAGTCGAACTGCGCGACTCGACCCGGCCAAGCCAGTTGGTCGGCTGGGCGCAGGGCCAGGGCTTGTCGGTGCAATGGCAGCCCGGCAAGAACTGGGCCGTCGTCGAGGGCGAGGCCGACAAGGTCGGCTCCGCCTTCGGCGTCGAAGTGCACGACTACCGCGGCCAGCGCGGTCAGCTGTTCTATGCGTCCCCGCAGCAGCCGTCGGTGCCCGATGAACTGCGTCCGGAAGTCGTCGAGTTCGGCCGGATCCTCAGCTACATCCCTCATCACACGTCGAAACCACCGATGCTGCCCACCGACGTGCCGGATCAGGGATTGCAGCCGAGTGCGCTGCTGAATACCTACAACGTGAGCAAGCTGGCCTCGACCGGATTCACCGGCAGGGGCCAGACCATCGTCGTCTTCGCGTTCGACGGGTTCGCACAGTCAGACCTCGACAGCTTCGCGACCCTGTACAAGCTGCCACGGTTCACGCCGACGGTCGTCGGCGGCCAGCCCGCCGAAGCGCGCGGCGAGACCACCATGGACCTCGAGGTCGCCCACGCCATCGCACCCGACGCGAAGAAGGTGGTCATCAACGCCAGGCCGACGGTGGAGGGCAACGGCGGCGTCTACCCGAAGGTCGCGCAGATGCTGGAGTCGGCCGAGCGCCAGTTCCCCGGCGCGGTGTGGAGCTTCTCGATCGGCTGGGGCTGCGACAAGCTGATCACCGAGGCCGACCTGGCGCCGGTACGCTCGGCGCTTTCGGCCGCACATGCCAGTGGCACAACGGCTTTCAACGCCAGTGGTGATCTTGCGGGCTTGGAGTGCAAAGGCGGCCAGGACTGGTCGTCACCGCCCAGCGACGCCGACATCGGGCTCGACTCGGTCGCCTCGCTTCCGGAGATGACGGACGTGGGCGGCACCACCTTGTCCACCGATGCCGCCGGTACGTGGCAATCCGAGCAGGCCTGGTTCGACGTGCCGCTCTCGCTGGGCAGCGGCGGCGGGGTGTCCTCGTTGTTCGACCGGCCGCCGTGGCAGCGCACGGTGCTGCCGAACAGGGACCAGGGTCGACGGCTGACACCGGACGTATCGGCGGTGGCCGATCAGTTCACCGGAGTCAAGATCGTGTTCAACGGCAAGCAGTTGGTCGGCGGCGGCACCTCCCAGTCGGCACCCCTCTGGGCGGGTCTGGCGGCGGTGATGAACCAGTATCTGATGGAGAACGGCGGACGACGGCTCGGTGATCTGAATCCTCTGCTGTACAAGGTGGCCGAGGGCTCCCGGCTGCCGGGCTTCCGCGATGTCACCCTCGGCGGCAACGCGGTCGCCGACGCCACGCCCGGCTATGACCTGGTGACCGGGCTCGGCACCCCCGACGTCGACAACCTGGTCAGGAACATCCTCATCCTGCAGAAGGTGACCGCGTGAGTACGCCCACCGAGGACTCGCCAACCACGATGGAGTGCCGGGTCTGCCGGACCGAGGTTCCCGCAGGCGAATTCTGCGGGCTCTGCGGCGACCATCTGGTCGAGCGCCGCGGAAACGGGCCATCCTGGTTGCGACCACGTGCCTACGGCGCCGCCCCGGGTGAGCACCTGCTGCTTCCATCGCTGGCCAGTTCGCTGTTCCCGCATCTGCCGCACCGGTCGCGCACGGCGTTCCGGATCGTGCTGGGCCTCGTGTTGCTCGGCCTGGTGACGTTCGCAACGCTGCGGATGCCCGCGGCGTTGATCACCGTTGCGGCACTTGGGCTTCCGCTGTTGTTCCTGCTGTACCTGAAGGAGACGGACGCCCATCACGATCTTCCCGTGAGCACACTGCTACTCACCGCTGGAATGGGTATCGCGCTCGGAGTGGGGTGGGTGCTGCTGACCGGTGCGATGGTGGCCCGCTCGTATGGGGTGCCCTTGGGTGCCGGGATCGCGGCCGGTCGACTCCTGCGGGAAGGGCTCGGCGTACCGATCGGCGGCATGCTCCTCATGATCGTGCCCGTGATTCTGGTGCGCCTGCTGCGGCCCGCGGGCCGAGAGTCGTTGGACGGCTTCATGCTCGGGGCGCTCGGCGCGTTGACCTTCACGGCCGCGGCAACCATCACCCGGCTGGCGCCGCAGTTCGCGACGGGAATGATCGCGCGCAGCCGGCCGGTGTCCTCGCTCATCGTCGAGGCGGGCATCCGCGGGATCGCGGTGCCGCTGACGGCGGCTGCCGTCGGCGGCCTCATCGGTGCCGCACTGTGGTTCACCAGGCCCGAGAACAAGGCGGATCAGCACACCGGATACATCCGCGCCGTACTCATCGGATTCGCCGCGGCCGTCGTCGGCGTCTACGCGGGGCTCGGAGTCGTCGACGTATCGCACATTCCGCAGTGGCTGCAACTGATCATCCATCTCTCCGTATCCGTGGTGGCTCTGCTGCTGCTGCGAATCGGTCTTCATCTCGCGCTGCTGCACGAGGCGCACGACGAAATACATTCCGAAGAGCCGGTGCTGTGCCCGCACTGTCATCACGTCGTCCCCGACATGGCGTTCTGCCCGGCGTGCGGTGTCGCGACCAGAGCAGCGTCGCGGTCGTCACGCCAGGAGCGCCGGGATACCCGGCCCGTCAGCCGGGAACCCGACGAGCCGACGACCGATGTCACGCATCCCGGCTACTCCGTCATGGCCGGGACCTACGACGCCGCACCGGTCAAGCGGACGTCGCGCACCCGGCTGTTGCGAACCTGGGGCGCAGGCATCATCGTCGTCGCGCTAGCTTTGGTGGCGCTGTCGGTGATCATCCACAAGCCCCCCGCCCGCTATGTCTGCCCGCCGGACTGCGGGCACCCGCCAACGGGCGAGCCGGTCGCGGTCAACCCACGCTTCACCGCGCCCGACGGCTCGTTCTCCGTCTCATACCCAGCACCGAGCACGGTGTACAAGATCACCACGAGTCCGACCGGAGTCCGCGCCGATTTCCTCGGCGGCGACGGTGGCACCATGCAGTTGATGAGTCGGCCCGCCGACGGTCGAAGCGCCGAAGACATCGCGAAAAGCCTTGTGAAGCAGACCTTCCCGGACACGAAGACCGCGTATGAAATCCCGAACACGATGGTCGGCTACGTGCCAGGATACGGTCTTGTCGCCGACTGCTGGCCACAGGGCGCCAACAGCAACTACATGCGGATGCGCGTGATGACGATGGTCGCGGTGAAGAACAATCTCGCCCTGATCGCGGCCGCGGTCGGCCCGTTCCGCCAGTTCGGACCAGACTTCGGCCTGGGAAAGCCGTCGGGCGCGAACCTTCAGATAGCCCTTGACATGGGGAAATACGTCAACAGCTTCAGTTGGAAGGGCGATCCACCACGCTGACACCTTGAAATGGTGACATTGACAAATGTCATCATTTGCTGTTGTACTCGGGCATGGCCCAAAGCGGACTGGCGATGCGTGGCTCAGTTCAATCCCGTGCCGCCGCGGCACTGAGCAGGCGGACCATCCGCCCGCTCACCGCGGTGATGCCGATCGAGCGGGCCTGGGGAGTCTGGCTGACGCGCCAGATCCTGGCCCGGCTGATGGACGCATGCGGTCCGTCGCTGTCGGGCACACGCGTCGAACACGTGGACACCGTCCTGCCCGACGGCCGCAGGCTCGTCGGCGAATGGGTTCTCGCCGACGGTGTCACGCGCGGCGAGTCTGCCGTTTACTACGTCCACGGCAGCGGCTACGTGCTGTGCTCACCGCGCACCCATCGGCGGCTGACCTCCTGGCTGTCCCGGCTGACGCGCCTGCCCGTTTTCGTCGTCGACTACCGCCTCGCGCCGCGTCACCGCTTCCCCGTCGCGGCCAACGATGTGCGCGCCGGCTGGGACTGGCTGACCGGCGAGCTGGGCTTCGCCCCCGACCGGCTGATCGTCGAGGGTGACTCCGCGGGCGGACATCTTGCCGTCGATCTGCTGTTGCAACCCGATGTCACACCGCCGGCGGGCATGGTGTTGATGTCGCCGCTGTTCGACGTGACGTTCGGCCTGGCACGTGCCCGTGAAGCCCTGCGCCGCGACCCGGTGATCCGCGTTCGTGACGCGCAGCGGCTTGTCGGGTTGTACTGCGCGGGAACCGATCTCGCTCATCCCCGGTTGACGCTCGACGTCGCGAAAGGACGTCCGCTTCCGAGGACACTTGTTCAGGCGGGCGGAGCTGAATTCCTGGTGGCCGACGCCAGGCATCTCGCCGCCGACATCACCGCCGCGGGCGGCGACTGCGAGCTGCAGGTCTGGCCGGATCAGCTGCACGTATTCCAGGCGCTTCCCCGCATCACTCCCGAGGCGCCGCGGGCCATGCGACACGTCGCGCGGTTCATCGCAGAAGCGCTCCGAGACCACCTCATCGACCGGCAGGCTGGGTAATAATTCCATGGGCATCTTCGGTTCGTCCAACAAGCGCAGCCGCAAGTCCTCGGCGGTCATCACCGGGGCGGGCAGTGGTATCGGCGCGGCGTTCGCCGTGGAGCTCGCCGGTCGCGGCGGCAGGGTCGTCTGCAGCGACATCGACGAAACCGCCGCGCGCAGAACGGCCGACACCATCGTTGCTGCGGGGGGTGAGGCTCTGGCGTTGCACTGCGACGTGTCCCGGCTCGACGATATCGTCCAGCTCGCCAAGTCCGCAGAGGACTGGTTCGCCGGGCCACCGACCGTGGTGGTCAACAACGCGGGTGTCGGTGCAGGCGGCACGGCCGTCGGCGAAACCGATATCGACGACTGGAACTGGGTTCTCGGCATCAACCTGTGGGGGCCGATCCACGGGTGTCACGTGTTCGCGCCGATCCTGCGCGAGGCCGACTACGGCGGCATCATCAACGTCGCATCGGCCGCCGCGTTCGCCGCGGCTCCCGGCATGGCGGCCTACAACGTCAGCAAGGCCGGCGTGCTGTCGCTGTCGGAGACGCTGGCCGCCGAGCTGTGCGGCACCGGGGTGAACGTCACCGTGCTGTGCCCGACGTTCGTGAAGACCAACATCGTCGAGGCGGCCCGGATCACCGACAAGTCGACCGACATGGCCGGCCGGCTGATGCGGTGGACCGGGTTCTCCCCCGAGCGGGTCGCCCGCATGTGCCTGGACACCCTGGATCGCGGCGGCCTCTACTGCATGCCGCAGCCCGATGCCCGAATCGGCTGGGGCATCAAGCGATTCACGCCGACGGTGTACACCCGCGCCGCCGGTCTCACGACCCGCATCACGACCCATTAGAGGAGGTCACGATGGCGATCGACATGGACGTGATGCTGGCGAAGATCAAGGACCGCCAGTGGGCGCTTGCCGACATCGACTGGGACGCACCGGGCGCCGAGCTGATCACCGACGAACAACGGCCTCAGCTCAAGGCGTTCATGGCCGACCTGTGCTGGATCGAGAACATCGGCGCCCGCGGGTTCGCGGCGCTGGCCAAGAAGGCGCCGACGCCGACCATTGCCGAGATCTACCGGTACTTCCACGCCGAGGAACAGCGCCACGCCAACGCCGAACTGGCATTGATGAAGCGGTGGGGCATGCTCGACGACGGTGAGATGCCCGAGCCCAACGTCAACATCCGACTGGCGATGGATTGGCTCGACCGCTTCGCCGACGGCATGTCGCTCGCGGTGCTCGGCACCGTGATCCCGATGCTCGAGGTCGCGCTGGACGGCGCATTGCTCAAGTTCCTACTCGAAGAGGTCCACGATCCGGTGTGTCATCAAGTGTTCGAAAAGATCAACAACGACGAGTCACGGCACCTGGCAGTCGATTTCGAGGTGCTCGACATGATCGGCAACGCCAGGGCGCGCAAGCTCGCCATCGACTTCGTCGGCAGCGTCGCGTCCCCGGGGCTGATCATCGGGGCCATCATGTACGTCCCTTTGCTCAACCGCGTGCGCAACGAGATCGTCGCGATGGGATTGCAGCCCGAGCGGCTTTACAAGGCCGTGCAGCGGTTCGCCACCCTCGGCGAACGGGGAGAGCACACCTGGCGCGTGCCCACCTACCGCGTCCTCAAACGGCACGCAGGCTGGGTCACCAACCCGCGCCATCCCTACCACCTGCTGGCGAACTCCATGGTGTGGCTGTCGGACCGCTACCCAAAGGCGCTACTGCAGCCGGTGCCCTCGTGGTTCAAGGAACTCACGCACGAGCCGGCGGCCTGACATGGTGCACACCTACGATGCGCTGATCGTCGGCGCGGGCTTCACCGGCATCGGCACCGCGATCAAGCTGACGAAGGCCGGCGTCGACGACCTCGTCATCCTGGAGCGCGGCGAGGGCGTCGGCGGGACGTGGCGGGACAACACGTATCCCGGTGCGGCATGCGATATTCCGTCGCTGCTCTATTCGTTCTCGTTTGCGAGGAACCCCCGCTGGTCACGCGCCTACTCCCCCGCCGGGGAGATATGCACGCACATCGACGACATGGTCGAGCGCTTCGGCCTCCGGCGCCGCATCCAATTCGGTGTCGAGGTGAACGGGCTTGCCTTCGACGAGGACGAGGGCGTCTGGACGATCACCACACGGCAGCGCGAGCGATTCCGGGCGCGCACCGTCGTGCTGGCCTCGGGCCCGCTGCCCGACCACAAGCTGCCCGACATCCGCGGCGTCGACACCTACCAGGGCAAGGTGATCCACAGTGCGCGCTGGGACCACGACTACGACTACACCGGCAAGCGGGTGGCCGTCATCGGCACCGGCGCCAGCGCCGTCCAGATCATCCCGGAGCTTGTCAAGCAGGCTGAATTCGTCAAGGTGTTCCAGCGCACACCCGGCTGGGTGCTGCCGCGTCTAGATATTCCGATACCCGCGGCCGCACAGGAGCTGTTCGCGAAAGTGCCTGGCACTCAACAGCTTGCCCGCGAGGCGCTGTATTGGGGCCACGAGATCAGCGCCACCGCGCTGGTATGGAACAGCCCGCTCACCGGATTCGTCGCCCGGCTCGGCAAGGCGCACATCCGGTCGCAGGTGAAGGACCCCTGGCTGCGCCGCCAACTCACGCCGGACTTCACGCCGGGATGCAAGCGGATGCTGATCTCCAGCGACTACTACCCGGCGCTGCAGCGCGACAACTGCAAGCTGATCAACTGGCCGATCGCTACCGTCAGCCCCGTCGGAATCCGCACCAGCGACGGCGTCGAGCACCATCTGGACTGCATCGTGTTCGCCACCGGATACGACGTGCACCTGACCGGCCCGCCGTATCCGATCACCGGGCTCGGCGGGCGGTCACTGACCGAGGAGTGGGCCGACGGCGCGCAGGCGTACAAGAGCATCAACGCGCACGGCTACCCCAACCTCTTCTTCATGACGGGGCCCAATTCAGGGCCGGGCCACAATTCGCTACTGGTCTACGTCGAGGGGCAGATCCACTACGCGGTTCGCGGCATCACCACGATCCTTCGGGACAACCTGCGCTACCTCGACGTCCAAGAGGGCGTGCAACGGCGCTACAACAGACACATTCAGAAACGGCTCACCAAGACGACCTGGATGTCGGGATGCAGCAGCTGGTATCTGACGAAGGACGGCTTCAACGCGTCGATGTACCCGGGATTCGCCACGCAGTATCTTCGTCAGATGCGGGACTTCCGATACGGCGACTACACCGCGGTCGCGCAGGACGCCACCGGGCGTGCGGTCACGTCCTCTGGCTGAGATGACGTAGAGATGTCCGGAGCCAGGCAGCCACGACAACCCGCGGGGGCGATCTCGACGATCCTCGGCGGGCTGCGCCGCGCGCCGCGGCAGATCCGCAGAAGCTCGCGCGACGTCATCGAGACGGCGGTTTCACAGCTGTTCGACGCCGCCGTTCAACCCCACGGCGTCGAGTCGTCCGGCGAGTACCGCATCGAGGAGCTGGCCCGCATGGCGGGCACCACGACCCGCAACATCCGCGTCTACCGCGACCGTGGCCTGCTGCACCCCCCACTGCGGGTCGGCCGGATCGCCTTGTTCAACGACACGCACCTGACCCGGCTGCGACTGATCACCTCGCTGCTGGACCGCGGCTACAACATCGCCCACGTGCACGAGATGTTGTCGGCGTGGGAACAGGGCAAGGACATCGGCGACATGCTCGGGCTGGAGAACGCGATCGCGGGCAGTTGGGCGACGGAGAAGCCCGAGCGCATGAGCGTCGCCGACGCCAAGCGACTCGTCGACGACGACCCCGGGTTCGAGCGGATGATCGGGCTCGGCATCGTCCGCCTCGAGGACGGCGAGGCAATTGTCGTGCGGCCCAAGCTCATCGATGCGTTCAACGACATCCGCCAGTACGGCGTCGCACCCGGCAAGCTCATCGACCTCCACGAACAGATCGCGCCGATCATCGACCAGATCAGTGGACTGCTGGTGCAAGCGGGCATCGAGGAAGTCGTCGACCGAATCAAGCCCGGAGAGGCGCTACCACCGGATACCGAAGTGGCAGAACTGATCACGATGCTGGTGCGGTTCCGCACCCAGGCGGTGTCGGCGGTGTCGGCGACGCTGGCCTTCTCCATCGAGTCGACCATCGAGTCGGCGGTGGGTCAGATCCTCGGCGACCTCATCGACAAGGAAGTGGACACGGAAGCACCGCCGTCCTGATCACTCCCACTCGATGGTGCCCGGCGGCTTGCTGGTGACATCGAGCGCCACCCGGTTGACCTCGGGCACTTCGTTGGTGATGCGGGTGGAGATGCGTTCGAGCGTCTCGTAGGGCACCCGCGTCCAGTCCGCAGTCATGGCGTCTTCGCTGGACACCGGCCGCAGCACGATCGGGTGACCGTAGGTGCGGCCGTCGCCCTGCACGCCGACCGAGCGGATGTCCGCAAGCAGCACGACGGGGCACTGCCAGATCTGGTTGTCCAGGCCTGCGGCGGTCAACTCCTCGCGGGCGATCGCGTCGGCGCGGCGCAGGGTGGCCAAGCGGTCGGCGGTGACTTCGCCGACGATCCGGATGGCCAGGCCGGGGCCTGGGAAGGGTTGGCGCGCAACGATTTCCTCGGGCAGCCCGAGCTCGCGGCCGACGGCACGCACCTCGTCCTTGAAAAGGAGCCGCAGCGGCTCGACGAGCTTGAATTTCAGGTCGTCGGGCAGTCCGCCGACGTTGTGGTGGCTCTTGATGTTCGCGGTGCCTGTGCCGCCGCCCGACTCGACCACGTCCGGGTACAGAGTTCCCTGCACCAGGAAATCGACCTCAGATCCGGAGTCGCCCACAATGTCTCGCACTGCGCCTTCGAACGCCCTGATGAACTCGCGGCCGATGATCTTGCGCTTGCCTTCCGGGTTTGTCACCCCGGCCAGCGCCTGCAGAAAGCGCTCAGCGACGTCGACGGTGACGAGGTTGGCTCCGGTGGCGGCGACGAAGTCACGCTGCACCTGCGCACGCTCACCCTCCCTCAGCAGGCCGTGGTCGACGAACACACACGTCAGCCGGTCGCCGATGGCGCGCTGCACAAGCGCCGCGGCCACCGCGGAATCCACCCCTCCCGACAGCCCGCAGATCGCCCGGCCGTCACCAATCTGCTCGCGCACCTGCTCGACAAGCGCGTCGGCGATGTTCGCCGGTGTCCAGCTGGAGTCAATGCCCGCGAACTCGTGCAGGAACCGGCTCAGCACCTGCTGCCCGTGCGGGGTGTGCATGACTTCGGGGTGGTACTGCACGCCGGCCAGGCTCCGGGCGGGCGCCTCGAAACCAGCCACCGGGGCGCCTGCGCTGGTGGCCACCACCTCGAAGCCCTCCGGCGCGGCGGTGACGGCGTCGCCGTGGCTCATCCACACCGGCTGGGTTTCGGGTAGATCCGAATGCAGTTCTCCCCCAGTGACGTTCAGCTCCGTGCGGCCGTATTCACTCGTGCCGGTGTGGGCGACGGTGCCACCGAGCGCCTGCGCCATGGCCTGGAAGCCGTAGCAGATGCCGAACACCGGGATCCCGAGGTCGAACAGCGCGGGGTCCAGCTGCGGCGCGCCCTCGGTGTACACGCTGGCGGGGCCCCCGGACAGCACGATCGCCTGCGGGTCTTTGGCCTTGATCTCCTCGACCGTCGCGGTGTGTGGGATGACCTCCGAAAACACCCGCGCCTCGCGCACCCGTCGCGCGATCAGCTGGGCGTACTGCGCACCGAAGTCGACCACCAGGACGGGGCGAGGGGATGCCTGTTGCACCTGCTCAGTCTACGGGCGGGCATCCCTGACACCGCCCGAGCGCCACCCATGCGATTTCGGCGCGCTTTCCGGCGCTCAGCGCGTGTTTTCGCGCCGAAATCACGTGCAGACCGTCAGAGCAGATCGGTGATCGTCTTCAGGCCCGCGTCGTACAACACGCCGGGCAGCATGCCGCCGTCCATCTCGATCGTGGTGCCGTTGATGAAGTCGGCCGCACCGCTGCACAGGAACACACAGGTCCGGCCGACCTCGGCAGGGGTGCCCGCACGACCGAGCGGAACATTGCGGAAGTATGCCTCGCCATCAGGGTCGTCCTTGGGCAGCACGAACGACTGGAAGTTGTCGGTCATCGTCGGGCCGAGCGCAAGGCTGTTGACGCGCGCATGCGGGCCCCACTCCTCGGCCAGTGATCGGGTTAGGTGATTGAGCCCCGCCTTCGCCGCACCGTAGGACACCAGCGTGGGTGAGCCCGCTGGGTGGCCCGTGCCGCTGGAGATGTTGACGATCGACCCGACGCCGTCCTGGCTGCGCATTTGCCGGTAGACGCGGATCGCGAACCACAGTGGGCTGATCAGGTTCATCTGCACGGCGAAGGCGTGAAACAGCGCCGTCCGCTCGAAATCGTCGTCGGCGCGGGGCGCGCCCTGGATCCGTTGCACGAGTTCGGGAACGTCTTCGACGTTGGGGGTGGGCACGGTGCCGCCGGCGTTGTTGACCAGGATGTCGATGCGGCCGTAGGTGTCGGTCACCTCCGACACCATGGCGTCGATGGCGCGGAAATCGCCTTGGTCGCAGACCATCTGGGCTGACCGCTGCCGCCACTCCTCGTCCTGGTCGGCACCCGGGAGACCGTCGAGCTTCGATCGGGAGCAGCCGATGACGGCGGCGCCCGCGCGCAGCAGTTCGTGTGCGATGCCAACGCCGACGCCGCGACTGGTGCCCGTGACGATTGCGACCTTCCCGTCGAGGACACCGGCGCCATTCAC
>JBKPSU010000117.1:0-27989 GCA_046735135.1 Actinomycetota bacterium | reverse complement strand
CCTTGTGTTCTTGGCGATGTTCATCGTCGCGGTGACCGCGTATCTGCACGCCGGTTGGTATTCGATCATCGGCTACGCGATTGCGGCCGTGGTCGCCGTGTGCGGCTTCGTGATGACGTTTCGTGACGTGCGGGATACCCCAGGACCTCCGGAGCGGTGGGATGCCCAGGGCAACCCCGTTGATCCTGCGTCACCTGGAAACTGACTACAGCGAGGACTGGTTCGATGACCACTGAACCCAAGCCGTCGACGTACGACAACTCCGCGCTGACGGCGGAGGACGAGGGCTACCACAAGGGCCTCAAACCCCGGCAGCTGCAGATGATCGCGATAGGCGGTGCCATCGGCACCGGACTGTTCCTCGGTGCCGGCGGCCGACTACACAACGCCGGGCCGGGCCTGTTCTTGAGCTACGCGTTCTGCGGCATCTTCGTCTTCCTGATACTGCGGGCGCTGGGTGAACTCGTGCTGCACCGGCCGTCGTCGGGGTCATTCGTGTCGTATGCGCGCGAGTTCCTCGGCGAGAAGGCGGCGTTCGTCGCCGGCTGGATGTACTGGCTGAACTGGGCGTTCACGGCCATTGTCGATTCGACGGCGATCGCCACCTATTTCCATTACTGGACGTCGTTCGGGAGCGTCCCGCAGTGGCTGATCGCCCTGCTCGCGTTGGCGGCCGTGGTGAGCATAAACCTCATTTCGGTTACCCTGTTCGGGGAACTCGAGTTCTGGGCTGCGGCCATCAAAGTCCTTGCGCTGCTGACATTTCTAGTCGCAGGCACCATCTTTCTTGCGGGCCGCTACCACATTCAAGGGCAGTCAACCGGTTTCAGTGTGATTGCCGACAACGGCGGGATTTTCCCCCACGGCCTCTTTCCATTGGTGATCGTCATGTCCGGCGTCGTATTTGCCTATGCCGCAGTCGAACTCGTCGGGACAGCGGCCGGTGAGACTGCCCATCCACATAAGATCATGCCGCGTGCGATCAACTCGGTGATCGCACGTATCGCTGTCTTCTACGTCGGTTCACTGTTCCTGCTGGCCCTTCTTCTCCCGTACACGACCTACAAGGCCGGCGAGAGTCCGTTCGTCACGTTCTTCTCCAAGATCGGAGTCCAGGGCGCGGGCACAGTCATGAACATCGTCGTGCTGACCGCCGCATTCTCCAGCCTCAACGCCGGGTTGTACTCGACCGGCCGGATACTGCGGTCGATGGCGATGAACGGCAGCGCACCGAAGTTCACAGCGCGGATGTCCAGCCGCGGCGTGCCATATGGCGGAATCTTCCTGACCGCGGTCGTCGGGCTGTTCGGCGTCATTCTCAACCTTCTCGTGCCTGGCCAGGCGTTCGAGATCGTGCTCAACATCGCGGCGCTCGGCATCATCGCGTCCTGGGGCACCATCGTCATCTGTCAGATCCAGCTCTACCGCTGGTCGAAACGCGGCATTCTCGAGCGGCCGTCCTTCCGGTTGTGGGGCACGCCGTACACCGGCTATCTCACCTTGGCGTTCCTGTTCGGCGTTGTCGTGCTGATGGCACTCGACCCGCCGATCGGCACCTGGACCGTCGCCAGCCTGGTGGTCATCATTCCGGCCCTCATAGCCGGTTGGTATGCGGTCCGCGGGCGGGTTCTGGAGGTCGCTCGGGAACGCGAGGGCTTTACCGGCAACTTCCCGGTCGTCGCCAACCGTCCGCCGCCACACGACAAGGATGACGACAAACGACCTTAAGGGTCGGCACCTGCGCCCAGCAGCAGCCGCCGCGGCTCAGGAGTCGGGAACGCCCTCCTGCAACTTCCCCATCACCTGCTCGAGGTTGAAGCTCGCCGACTTCTGCCGCTGCGGGAACTCGACCAGGGTCTGCAGCATTTGCGCGACGTAGGCCTGCGCTGGGGTGAATACGAACACCCGGTCGAGCATCCAGTCGAAGTAGGTGTTCGACGTGATGTCCGCCCGCTCGTAGGGGTCGGTGCGCAAATTGAACAACTTCGGCCCGCGGAGCACGACGTACGGTTCGAGCCAGATCTTAAGGGTCCCGGTCACCCGCTGCTCCATGAAGACGATTTTCCAGTTGTCGTAGCGCAGAGCGGTCAGGTCACCGTCATCGGAGACATAGAAGAAATGCTTGCGCGGGCTCTCGTCGGCAGCGCCGGTGATGTAGTCCAGCTGGTTGTGCCCGTCGAGGTGCACCTTGTAGGTGGTGCCGTTGAGATCGGTTCCCGCTTTTAGCTTTTCGGCGATATCGGGATCGCCTGCGGCCGCCAGCAGGGTGACGAACCAGTCGTTGTGGCTGACGATTCCGTTCAGGACGGTGCCTGCGGGGATCTGTCCCGGCCACCGCACCACTGCTGGGACGCGGTATGCGCCCTCCCAGTTGGAGTTCTTCTCATTCCGGAACGGTGTCATGCCTGCGTCGGGCCAACTGTTCATGTGCGGGCCGTTGTCGGTGGAGTACATGACGATCGTGTTGTCGGCGATACCGAGTTCGTCCAGCGTGGTCAGCAACTCGCCCACGATGTCGTCGTGGTCCAACATCGTGTCGTGGTACTCGGACTGCCATTGCCCCGCCCTGCCGATGCTTTCCGGCTTCGGGTGCGTGCGGAAATGCATGTGGGTCGAGTTGAACCAGACGAAGAAGGGTGTGTCGGCTTCGTGTTGGCGCTTCATGAAATCAATTGCCGCGTCACGGAATTCCTCGTCGCACGTCTCCATGCGCTTCTTGGTCAGTGGGCCGGTGTCCTCGATGCGCTGGGTGCCGTCGCCGTTCGCCCAGGTATGCAACACGCCGCGCGGGCCGAACTTCTTGCGGAACTCCGGGTCCTTCGGATAGTCGACGTTCTCCGGTTCCTCCTCGGCGTTGAGGTGGTACAGGTTGCCGAAAAACTCGTCGAATCCGTGCATGGTGGGCAGGAACTCGTCGCGATCGCCGAGATGGTTCTTGCCGAACTGGCCGGTCGCATACCCCTGTGCTTTGAGCGCCGTCGCGATCGTCGGGTCCTCCGCTTGTAGTCCCAGCGGGGCTCCCGGCATCCCGACCTTGGTGAGACCGGTGCGGTAGGGGTTCTGTCCGGTGATGAACGCCGCCCGGCCCGCCGTGCAACTCTGTTCCCCGTAGTAGTCCGTGAACAGCGCGCCCTCTGCCGCGATGCGGTCGATGTTGGGGGTGCGGTAGCCCATCAGGCCGTTGCTGTAGCAACTGAGGTTGCTCTGACCGATGTCGTCGCCCCAGATGATCAGGATGTTCGGTTTGTCAGTCACGAGCCGGATCGTAATCCCGCGTGTTGCGACAACGTCAATTAATGGCTGATGTCTCAGGGAAAATTCAGCGCGCTACAACGCTTTTGCCCGGTTTTCGGGCAGTGCGTAGGTACTGAGCAAGCTGATCAGGACCAGCACCGCCATCAAGAGCCCGATCGCCCACCCCCCGTACTCCGCCAGCAGCGCACCGGCCACCAGCGGTGGCATCGCACCTCCAAGGATGCCGCCTAGGTTGAATGCCAAACCTGCTCCCGTGTAACGGAATCTGGTCGCGAACACCTCTGGGATGAACGCCGCCATCGGCCCGTAGGAAATACCCAGAATGCCGAACGTCCCCATGATGGCAAGCGCGAACAGCACCCGTGACCCCGTATCGAGCAGCGGGACAACGGCGAAACACCATGGGAGCGCGAGGCCGAAGCCCACAAGGATGGCCGCTCGACGGCCGTACCTATCGCTGACGCGGGCCGAGACCGCCGTCAGCAGAAGCATCGACACAGCACCCAGCACACCGACGGCGAGGATCAGCTCCCGCGGATGCTTCAACTGCGTGCTGGCGTACCCCATGAAGTACGTGCCTGCCATGAAGCTGAAGGTGAAGATGCCGGTCATTGCGCCGGCACCCAGCAGAGTCTGACGGGGTTGCCGCCGGAGCAGCTCGGCGATGGGCACCCGGGAGACGAATCCGGCCGCCACCTCCCGCTTGAACACCGGCGTCTCGTCGAGGCTGCGTCGGACATACAGAGCCACGGCGATCAGCACGGCACTGAACAAGAACGGCACCCGCCATCCCCAGGCGATGAACGCCGGGCTCTTCTCGCCGACTGTGAGATTGACGGTGAGAAAGACCAGATTGCTCAGAAGTAAGCCGAACCCGACGCCGAGCTGAGTGAACATCCCGTACGTGCCGCGCTTCCCTGCCGGTGCGTACTCGGCACTCAACAGCGCCGCGCCTGCCCATTCCCCACCTACGGCGAATCCCTGCAACAGGCGCAGGGTCAAAAGCAACATTGGTGCGGCCAACCCGATGGTGTCGGCGCTGGGCACAAGGCCTACGCCTGTAGTCGACAACCCCATGATCAACAGCGTCGCGATAAGGGTCTTCTTGCGGCCCAGGCGATCCCCGAAATGACCGAATACCGCCGCTCCCAAGGGCCTCGAGAAGAATGCCGCGGCGAACGTGCCGAACGATGCGATGGTCGCCATCGTCGAGGACATTTCGGGAAAGAAGACGTGCGGGAAGACGAGTGCCGCGGCGGTCCCGTAGATGTAGAAGTCGTAGTACTCGATCGCTGTTCCGACAAAACTCGCGAACGAGATGCGTCCCATCGACCTCGGAACCGTGTCGGTGGCGATGTCGGTGAGCCGGTCGCTCCTCATCGTGTCTCCGTCATCGGACAGATTTTGCCTGGTGCAAAGACGGCGCGTGGCACAGTTGCGATATGGCAGATCTGTCTGACCAGCGGTGACACGATGATCGGATGGACCACGGTGACGACGACAGCACCGGTGCAGCGACAGGTGGTCGCTGCGGGTCGTGCGGCACGCGCCTGAGCGCGACGGCGAAGTTCTGCAGCGAGTGCGGCGCGCCCGTCGCGTCGGCCGCCGGCTCGGCTGAGTACAAGCAGGTGACCGTGTTGTTCGCCGACGTCGTGCACTCGATGGACATCGCCGCTACGGTCGGACCCGAGCGACTGCGCGAGATCATGGCCGAGTTGGCTGACATGTGCGCTGCGATTGTGAAGCGATTCGGTGGGACGGTCGACAAGTTCACCGGTGACGGGATCATGGCAGTTTTCGGTGCGCCCGCGGCGTTGGAGGACCACGCGGCGCGGGCCTGTCTCGCGGCTTTGCACACCCAGGAGCAGGTTCTGGTGCTTGCCGCGGAGGTCGGACGGCGCGACGGCATCGAACTCCGGTTACGGATCGGCCTCAATTCCGGCCAGGTGATAGCGGGCGAGATCGGTTCGGGGCCTTTCGGTTACACCACAGTGGGCGAGCAGGTCGGAATGGCGCAACGTATGGAATCAGTCGCCGCACCTGGCGGGGTGATGCTCGGCGAGTCCACTGCCCGGCTCGTCGACGGGATGGCCGTTGTCGGCCCATCGGAGCTCGTGGCGATCAAGGGTGCGGACAAGTCGGTGCCCGCTCGCCGCCTGCTCGGCATGGCGTCACACGGTGAACTCGCAGAGCCGGCGCCGGCGACGTTGGTGGGACGGGACCTGGAGTTCAACACCATCGCGGGACTGTTGGATCGTTCGTTGAGTGGTCGCGGCTGCGTGGTGAATCTCGCGGGACCGGCAGGCATCGGCAAGACTCGGCTGGTCCGTGAGGTCTTGCGCCTTGCAAAGCGTCGAGGGGTCGAGGTCTTTCCCACGTTCTGCGAATCCCACGCCACCGACATTCCGTTCGCGGCAGTGGCGCAATTGGTGCGGGCTGCCGTCGGCCTGAGCGGCCTCGACGATGAAAAGGCGCGGGCGCGTATTCGCGCACTGGCCCACGATGGTCACGAAGACGACCTGCTGCTTCTGCATGACCTGCTGGGTATTCGAGACCCGGAAGTGGCACTCCCAAATGTCGAGCCGGATGCGCGCCGTCGCCGGTTGACGGCGGTGATCAACTCGATGACGCTTGCTCGTTCTGAGCCGGCGGTCTATGTGATCGAAGATGTCCACTGGATCGACGACGTGAGCGAATCGATGTTCGCGGATCTGCTTGCCGTAATCCCGCGCACCCACTCCACCGCGCTGATCACGTACCGACCCGAGTACGTGGGCGCGTTGACGCGTGTGCCAGGTGTGCAAACGATTTCGCTTGTGCCTCTTAGCGATTCGGAATCTGCTGAGCTACTCGGTCAGTTGTTGGGCGACGATCCGTCTGTCGCGACGATCAGGACCGTCATCGGTGAGCGGGCCGCGGGGAACCCGTTCTTCGTTCAAGAGATTGTGCGTGAACTCGCCGAGCGTGGTGTTCTCGAGGGTGATCGCGGCGCGTTCATCTGCCAAACGGATGTCGACGAGGTCAGTGTGCCTGCCACCTTGCAGGCGGCCATCGCCGCCCGCATCGACCGCCTGGACGCCGCCGCCAAGAGAACTCTCAATGCTGCGGCGGTAGTCGGCTCGCGGTTCAGCGTGGACCTGTTGAGAACATTGCGCGTCGAGCCAGTCGTCGACGACCTCGTCAGTGCCGAGTTGGTCGACCAGATCCGCTACACGCCGTATGCCGAGTACGCCTTCCGTCACCCGCTGGTGCGGACGGTGGCATACGAATCGCAACTCAAATCCGATAGGGCCGAGCTGCACAAACGGGTGGCCGACACGATCGACCATCAAGACCAGAACGCGGCGCTCGTTGCCGAACACTTGGAGGCCGCAGGCGATCTCCACGGTGCCTTCGAATGGCACATGCGCGCGGGAATGTGGCTGTATCTACGCAATGTCACTGCGGCATACGCGAGTTGGCGGCGCGCGGTTCAGGTCGCCGACCGTCTGCCTGAAGAGGACCCCGCGCGAGCATCCATGCGCATCGCGCCGCGAACGCTGCTGGTCGGAACTGCGTGGCGGCTCGTCGGCAGCGACCTCGATGCCGGTTTCGACGAGTTGCGCAGCCTGTGCTTCGCTGCAGGCGACCAGCGGTCGCTCGCGATCGGAATGGCCGGTCATGTCAACACCATGACCCTCAACGATGAAGACGCCCGCGAGGTGTCTCGTGCCGCCGACGAAGTCATCGACCTGCTGGCATCGATCGACGACCCGACGTTGACGGTCATGTGTATGTACGCTCCGCTGATCGCCAAGCAATTCACCTGTTGCGAAACACGCGAAATTCAGCGACTGGCGCAGCTGATGATCGATGTCGCCGGTGGCGACGCGACGAAGGGCAATCTCGTTGCCGGATCGCCGCTGTCCTTCGGGATCGTGATGCGGGGGGTGACACGCTATTCCCTTGGCGAAGCGGGCTGGCGGGACGATCTGCAATCGGGGCTTGCGATGGCGACTGGTGTGGGCGATCGAATGGCAATGGTCGGCGTCATGAACTGGGTCTACGCGGAGCCGATCATGAACGGGGTCACGCTAGCCGATGCGACAGCGGCACGCGAGACGGCCGAAATGCTCTCTGCCACAGAGCAATCGGGCGATGATTTCCAGATTGTCCTTGCTCGGTACATCCGAGGGATCGTGCTGATCCACGGCGAAGAGCCTGGGCGCGATGCGGGACTGCAGTTGATGACCGATCTGCGAGCGGCCGCACGTGGAGCGCAGTTTCCAAATCCCGGCCTGATACCGATCCTCGACACCTACATCGCGAGGGAGATGTCACATCTCGGCGACGTCGATGCTGCCGTCGAGCTCAGTCGCGATACGGCCGCGGGGCTTTTTGCGAAGGAGCGATTCGGTTGGCATGGGATCGCGACCGCGGTTCTCGTCGAGGCACTCCTGCGCCGGGGACGTTCGTCCGATCTGGACGAGGCGCGCGCAGCGATCGACCGACTGGTCGCTGTGCCCATCGACTCGGGTTTCGTGCTTCATGAAGTCTGGCTTCTTCGACTACGGGCCTGGCTCGCCAAGGCGAACGGCGACCAGTCTGCGTATCGCGACTACCGTGATCGTTACCAGGCCATGGCGACATCGCTGGGCTTCGAGGGACATATGCAGTGGGCCGAGGAGATGCCATGACTCCTGAAAACACAGGTACATAACTGGTTCACCCGCAGTACCCCGAATGCTCGTCTGTTCTTTTGCCCAAAGAGCCCCCGGTGGCAATGGTCGATAACATGAGCGGTCGTGGCGGCTCGAAAGTCGATCGGACCGACGACGCGGGTGTTTCGGATATGGCCTCCGATGACGGCCCAATCGGGGACCAACGGCGCAGCCAGGGTCGACGAAGAACCGGCGGCCAAGAAGCGCCGATGGGGCGGATCGCGCTCGGTTGGCTCAAAGATGAGTCGTTCTACAAGGACATCACCACGAGGGCGTTGGCCGCCGGAATCGTCGCTCTCGGCGCATACTTCTTCGCGCTCGGCGCTGGTTACGTCAGCACACCGGGGCGGAAGCGGCGAAAGGTGTTGTGAACGTTGTCGGCTCCGTCGTCATCGCTGCACTGGCGGCATGGGGCGGATGGTTCCTACACGGGAAGGCCGACGAGAGCCCGCACAGAGAGACGTTCAACCACATCGTCAAGTTCGGGTTGCTATTCGTCGGTCTCGTCGTACTTCTGTTGGTCATCGATTCGAGGGTGTACCCAATACCCTTTTGGCCCTTCGACACGCCGCTCTTCAGTCCCTGACGGACCCAGCGGCTGGGATCGGCACCACGCGGCGCGATTGCAGAGGATTGAGATAGTCGGGCGTTGGAATGGAGCGTCGGCTGCATTATCCCGATATAGCATTTCATCGTAGCGATTTCTGATAAGTGCCCAATTGCGGCACGAAAGGTGGGCCAAAATGGCCGAATTTGATTCGCCGCGGGTCCGTAAAGCACTGCTCGCCGCGCGGGATCTGGGCCGGGCCGCAGACGCACCGCAGAGTGCGGGCGACTCGACGAGAGGACGGCAATTTCCGCAGAGCACGCGGGTGCGGGCGCTAGCCACCGAGAAGCTCGCCCAGTTGGGGTTTGACAACGCAACTCTGGAGCGTGCACTGGCGGCTGAACGGGCGGAGAGCCAGCGCAATTTGGAGAAGCTCAAGGCCGGCGCGGTCGCCCAGTCCCCTGCGCGGGCGCACTCCCTGCAACGTCTCGTCGATGCTCGGCGTGCAGCGCTAGAAGGCGTACTGGGCATCGGGCCCCCGACGACGCAGTACCTCGCCATCGATAGCCCGGTCGAGATTTGGGCGACTGACGGTGTGAACCTCGAGTCGACCACCATCGAGCCGTACAAAAGCCGCGCGCAGATTCGCTTCGACGCGAGCTTGTACGAACATATCCCCGGCGCGTACCTCTTCGATTGGCAATATGAGTTCGTTCACTTTTATTTCTTGTGGCAGAACGAGCAAAGTGTTTCCGCAGTAGTTTCGGTCAATGCATTTCTTACCCTCAACGGCTTCTGCTCGGCGCACTCGCAAGGAGGGTGGTTTTTCGGTGGAAAGGGAGAGCTGACTCTCGACCCAACTCTTGACCTCGTTCAGACGTGGACGCAGCCGATATCGTCGGCCGCGCCCCAGAGTGGCGAAACATGGAACGCCGTGGACCTCACCGCCGATTCGACGGGTTTCCACACCGATGACCAAACGGCGTATGACGTGGTGTACCGGGGAATTCTGTTGAGCTACCAGCAGGAGATCGTGCCACCCGGTGACTACCTCATCATCGACGCCGCTCTAAGGCTGGGCGCGTGGGTCGACAACGCCGAAGTCAGCGCGGACTTTGCCACAGGGGAGTTCTACGTGATGAGCCCGCTGGTCGACCTTGTAGTCGTGTACCCGGCAATAGGCGACGTGTTGACGCTATAGGTAATCGACCGGCATCCCGAGGTGGCGAGCACGCTGTCGGTCGCCAGAAGCCCTGAAAACCTTGGCCCGCGTTAGTCGTTCGGATCGCCGATTGTTGCGCCGGGTCGTCCGCCCCGGTCGAAGTTGGATGGGGGCGCAGATGTGCGGGCGAGCGAGCAACGTCAAGGTCCGGAAAGTCGCGGCGTCACCCGTGCGATACCCAGTACACGTCTGACCAGTGGTGACACGATACTGACGTGGACAGTGCTGGGAACGGCGGCGCCGCTACGACGGCGGCGAGCCATCCCTGTGGTTCGTGCGGTACCCAGTTGAGTGCGGCCGCAAAGTTCTGCAGTGAGTGCGGGACGCCCGTCGCACACGTCACGCAATCGGCGGAGTACAAGCAGGTCACGGTGTTGTTCGCCGACGTGGTGGGTTCGATGGACATTGCCGCGGCCGTTGGTGCAGAACGGCTGCGCGAGATCATGGCCGAGCTGGTCGGCCGCGGGGCGGCGGTTGTGAGGCGCTACGGCGGCACGATGGAGAAGTTCACCGGTGATGGTCTGATGGCGTTGTTCGGGGCGCCGGCGGCGTTGGAGGATCACGCGATTCGGGGGTGTCTGGCCGCGCTGGCCGTTCACGAGGAGGCGAACCGGCTGGCGGCCGTGGTACAACGCCGTGACGGTGTCTCGCTGCGGATGCGGGTGGGCCTGAATTCGGGCCAGGTTGTTGCCGGTGAGATCGGTTCGGGTGTAGCGGGTTATGCCGCGATCGGGGAGCAGGTGGGGTTGGCGCAGCGGATGGAGTCGGTCGCCCCGCCGGGCGGTGTGATGCTCAGCGAGTCCACCGCTGGTTTGGTCGAGCATGCTGCGGTGCTCGCAGACACCGAGCTGGTGGTGATCAAGGGTAAGGACAACCCGGTCCCGGCGCGCCGGCTGGTGGCGATCCAGCCGCGCCATGTGGCGGTCCACGGCACGGAGGCCAGCCTGGTCGGTCGGCGCTGGGAGATGGCGGCGCTTGAGGCCATTCTGGAGCGCACGGCCGGTGGTCGCGGTGGTGTGGTGAACGTGGTGGGACCGCCGGGCATTGGCAAGTCCCGGATGGCGCGGGAGGCCGCGGCGGCCGCGGCCGGTCGCGGGGTCGAGGTGTTTTGGGGTTTCTGCGAGTCGCATGCTCGTGACGTCCCGTTCCATGCCGTGACGCGGCTGCTTCGGGCGGCCCTCGGCGTGGCTGAGCTGGACGGCGACGCCGCCCGCGCCCGGGTTCGGGAACAAGTCCCCGAAGGAGCCGACCCGCAGGATCTGCTCCTGTTTGATGACCTGTTGGGCATCGCCGACCCGAATGTGCCGCTGCCCCAGATCGATCCGGATGCCCGGCGGCGCCGGTTGACCGCATTGGCCAACACTGTGTCGCTGGCGCGCAGCGGGCCGGCGCTGTTCATCATCGAAGACGCGCACTGGATCGACGCGGTCAGCGAGTCGATGCTGGCCGACTTGCTCACCGTGATTCCGCGGACCCGGTCGATGGTGCTGATCACCTCCCGCCCGGAGTATGAGGGCGCGCTGACGCAGGTGCACGGCGGTCAGACGATAGCCCTTGCGCCACTGGGTGATTCGGACACCGCCGCACTGCTGGGTGAGCTGTTGGGTTCGGACCCTTCCGTCGTTGAGTTGACGGCGATCATCGCCGAGCGGGCGGCGGGGAACCCGTTCTTCGCCGAGGAGATGGTGCGCGAGTTGGCCCAGCGCGGGGTGCTGTCCGGTAGGCGCGGTGGCTATGTCTGTCGGGTGGATGTCGCCGAGGTGAGCGTGCCGGCGACGGTGCAGGCGGCCATCGCGGCGCGCATCGATCGCCTGACCACTGCAGCCAAGCGGACGGTACACGCGGCAGCGGTGATCGGCGCCCGCTTCGGGGCCGAGCTGTTGGCCGCACTCGGGATCGATGCGATTGTCGACGAGTTGCTGGGCGCGGAGCTGATCGATCAGGTGCGGTTCGCCCCGAGCGCTGAGTACGCCTTCCGGCATCCGCTGATCCGCGCGGTGGCCTACGAATCACAGCTGAAATCCGACCGCGCCCAGTGGCACCGGCGCCTGGCCGCCGCGATCGAGCAACGAGATCCAGTTGCGGCCGATGAGAACGCGGCGCTGATCGCCGAGCACCTGGAGTCTGCTGGCGAGCTGCGCTCGGCGTACGGCTGGCACATGCGCGCCGGCGCGTGGTCAACCAACCGCGATATGGCCGCTGCCCGGCTCAGTTGGGAGCGGGCCCGCCGGCTCGCCGACGCGCTGCCTGCCGACGGCCCCGACCAGGTGTCGATGCGCATCGCGCCGCGCACCATGCTGTGTGTCACCGACGGGTTGGGCTCAGCAATCGAGGAAAGCCGGGGCCGCTTCGCGGAGCTGCGGGAGTTGTGCAGCGCGGCCGGGGACAAGGTCTCGCTGGCCATCGCCATGACCGGGCCGGCAGCCGAGGCGCTCTACGCCGGGCGTTCGCGTGAGGCGACACAGCTGGTATCCGAACAGATGGCGCTGCTCGAGTCGATCGGCGATCTCACCCCGACCATGGGGTTGACGTTCGGAGCGTTCTGCGCCTGGTTCGATGGCGGTGAATTCGGCGAGATCTTGCGGTGGTCGCAGACCGTCATCGACCTGGCCGGGGGCGACCCCACCAAGGGCGCAGGCTTCGGCGTGGGATCACCGCTGGCGGTCGCGTTGGCATTCCGCGGTTCTGCTCGATGGTGGCTGGGCCATCCCGGATGGCGCCAGGACCTCCACGACGCCGTCGCGATGGCCCGACGCAGCACCCCCGAAACCCTCGCCAGTGTCGTCGCCTGGACCTACGGTTTCGCGATTCAGTACGGGGTGCTTCGGGCGGATGACTCCGCGGTGCGCGCAATCGAGGAGGCGGTGCAGACCGCCGCAGGATCCAGCAACGTCGTCGCGCTGAGCTTGGCCGAGTACACGCTGGGTGTGGCGCTGCTGAGTCGGGACGTCGCGACCGAACGTCACCGCGGGCTGGAGGTCATGGTGCAGGTCCGCGACATGTTTCTGCACGAGCGTGCTGTCTTCATGGTCCCGGTCGGCGATTTGTTTGCCGCCCGGGAGAGGGCCGGGCGCGGTGACCGCGATGCTGCCATACCGGTGATGTGCAAAGCCGTGGACGAGCTGCACCAGGCAGGACGGCTCGGGTATGGCGTTTGGGGCACCGGTGTTCTGGTGGAGACGCTGCTGGAGCGTGGCGCCGAGGGCGACCTGTCCGAAGCCCAAGAGGCGATCGACCGGTTGGCTAACCTGCCGGCAGACGACGGTTCGGCGATGCGCGAGATCACGCTGCTGCGGCTGCGCGCACTTCTAGCCCTCGCCCGCGGTGACGACGTGGCCTCCCGGGACTTGGCGAGTCGCTATCGCGCGATGGCGGAATCGCTTGGCTTTGAAGGACACATCGCCTATGCCGAGGCGATGACATGACGGCGCTCAGGCCGTCGGTCGCCAGAAACCCTGGAATCCCTGTCCTGCGTTGGTGGTTCGAATCGGCGACAAGTTCACGGGATCGCCAGCTTCAACCGGGTGTCAATAGGGGTGCAGATCGTGAACGCAGTCGACGGCGGCTCCTCGGTCTGGGGAAACCGGTCGGGCAGCGTCCGAGTTGCGATATGGCAGACATGTCTGACCAGCGGTGACACGATACTGGCGTGAATGACGGCGGGAACGACGGCGGCGCACTGATGGCCGCGGGCCTGTCATGCGGGTCGTGCGGCGCGCAGTTGGGCGCGACGGCCAAGTTCTGTAGTGAGTGCGGGACGCCGGTCGCACAGGTGACCCAGTCGGCGGAGTACAAGCAGGTGACGGTGTTGTTCGCTGATGTGGTGCGCTCAATGGCCATCGCGGCTGTCTTGGATGTGGAGCGGTGGCGCGAGATCGTCACCGAGTTGGTGGAGCGGTCGGCGGCGGTGGTGCAGCGCTATGGCGGGAGCGTGGAGTTCACCGGTGACGGGGTGATGGCGGTGTTTGGCGCGCCGGTGGCGTTGGAGGATCACGCCGTTCGTGGCTGCTTGGCGGCGGTGGGCGTTCAGGAGGAGGCGAAGCGGCTTGCCGTGGAAGTCCGAGAGTGCGACGGTGTGGACCTCCAGGTGCGGGTGGGACTGAATTCGGGCCGGGTGATCGCCGGGGAGATCGGGTCGGGGGCCTTGGGTTACGGCGCGATCGGGGAGCAGGTCGGGATGGCGCAGCGGATGGAATCGGTGGCCGCCCCGGGCGGGGTGATGCTTAGCGAGTCCACCGCGCGGCTGGTGGAGCACACCGTGATGCTGGCTGAATCCGAGTGGGTGCGCATCAAGGGGGCCGACGAACCGGTGCGCGGGCGCCGGCTGGTGGCGATCGGGCCGCGGGATGGCCTGGTCGGGCGCGCCGAGGCGAGCCTGGTCGGTCGGGGCTGGGAGATGGCGGCGCTTGACGCCATGGTGGACCGCGCGATCGGGGGCCGCGGTGGTGTGGTGAATGTGGTGGGACCGCCGGGCATCGGCAAGTCCCGGGTGGCGCGGGAGGCTGCGGCGCTGGCTGCCGGTCTCGGGGTCGAGGTGTTTTGGGCCTTCTGCGAATCCCATGCCCGTGACGTCCCGTTCCAGACGGTGAGGCGGCTGCTGCGGGCGGTGAACGGGATCGAAGACCTTGACGACCCAGCCGCCCGGGCCCGGGTCCGGGACCAAGTACCCGATGCCGACCCGCAGGATCTGCTGCTGCTGGAGGATCTGTTGGGCATCGCCGACCCCGATGCGGCGCTGCCCCAGATTGACCCGGATGCGCGGCGGCGCCGGTTGACCGCGCTGATCAATACCGCCGCGCTGGGGCGCACCGAACCGGCGCTGTTCATCATCGAGGATGCGCACTGGATCGATGCGGTCAGCGAGTCGATGCTGGCCGACTTCCTTAACGTCATTCCGCACACGGCGTCGATGGTGTTGATCACCGCCCGCCCCGAGTACGAGGGAGTGCTCACACGGGTGCCCGGTGCGCAGACGATCGCGCTTGGGCCACTGGATGGTTCGGATACCGCGGCGCTACTGGGTGAGCTGCTGGGTCCGGATCCCTCGGTCGGCGAGCTGGCGGCGGTCATCGCCGAGCGGGCCGCCGGGAACCCGTTTTTCGCCGAGGAGATGGTGCGGGAGTTGGTGCAGCGCGGGGTGCTGGCGGGTGAGCGCGGCGGTTATGTCTGTAGGGCGGATGTCACCGAGGTGAGCGTGCCGGCCACGGTGCAGGCGGCCCTCGAGGCGCGCATCGACCGGCTCAACAGCGGGGCCAAGCGGACGTTGACCGCGGCGTCGGTGATCGGAGCCCGCTTCGGGCCGCAGCTGCTCGCCGCGCTGGGCATCGATCCGGCGCTCGACGAGCTGCTGGGCGCGGAGCTGATCGATCAGGTGCGGTTCACCCCGGACGCCGAATACGCCTTCCACCACCCGCTGATCCGCGCGGTCGCCTACGAATCACAGTTGAAATCCGATCGCGCCCAGTGGCACCGGCGCCTGGCCGCCGCGATCCAAAAGTATGCGCCCGATTCGGTGGAGGAGAACGCGGCGCTGATCGCCGAGCACTTGGAGGCCGCCGGCGAGCTGCACGCGGCGTATGGCTGGCACATGCGGGCGGGCGCGTGGTCCACCAACCGCGATCTCGTCGCTGCGCGGGTCAGCTGGGAGCGGGCGCGCCGGATCGCCGACCGACTACCCGACGACGACCCGGGCAAGTTGTCGATGCGCATCGCTCCCCGCACCATGCTGTGTGCCACCGACTGGCAAGGCCGAGAAATCCAGGAAAGCCGGGGCCGCTTCGCGGAGCTGCGGGAGTTGTGCAGCGCGGCCGGGGACAAGGTCTCGCTGGCCATCGGCATGACCGGGCTGGCAGCTGAGCTGCTCTACGCTTCGCGACCGGGTGAGGCCTCGCGGCTGGCATCCGAACAGATGGCGCTGCTGGAGTCGATCGGCGATTCGAACCTGACCGTTGGGTTGGCGTCGCCGGCGTTCGCCGCCTGGGCGGATACCGGTGAATTCGGCGAGATCTTGCGGTGGTCGCAGACCGTCATCGACCTGGCCGCCGGTGACCCCGCCAAGGGCGCCGGCTTCGGTGTTGGATCACCGCTGGCGGTCGCGTTGACATGGCGCGGCGCTGCTCGATGGTGGCTGGGCCGTCCCGGGTGGCGCCAAGACCTCCACGACGCCGTCGCGATGGCCCGAGACAGCAACCCGGCAACCTTCGCCGGTGTCGCACTCTGGGGCTACGGTTTCGCAGCACATTACGGGGTGCTTCGGGCCGATGACTCCACCGTGCGCATCCTCGAGGAGGCGGTGCAGACCGCCGAAGTGGCCAGCAACGATGTCGCACTGAGCGGGGCCAAGTACGGGTTGGCTGGCGCGCTGCTGTATCGCGACGCCGAGGCCGACCGTCACCGCGGGCTGGAGCTGGTGGTGCAGGCCCGCGACTCGTGGCTGCGGCAGCAGATTTGTCTTCAGATGGTCCCGAACACCGAGTTGTGGGCCGCCCGCGAGAGCGCCAGGCGCGGCGACCGTGACGCTGCCATTGCGGTGATGCGTAAAGCCGTCGACGGTATGCACCAGACAGGACGGCTCGCGCACGCAGTTTGGGGCACCAGCCTTCTGGTGGAGACGCTGCTGGAGCATGGCACCCAGGGTGACCTGGCCGAAGCCCAAGAGGCGATCGACCGGTTGGCGAACCTGCCGGCAGACGAAGGTTGGGCGATCGTCGACATCACGCTGCTGCGACTCCGGGCGCTGCTATCCCGGGCGCGCGGCGACGAGGTTGCCTACCGTGACTTGGTGGGGCGCTACCGTGCCATGGCGACATCGCTTGGCTACGAAGGACACATGAAGTGGGCCGAGGCGATGGTGTGACCGCTACGGTTCACCCCGTCGGCCGCCAGAAACCCTGAAAACCCTGGCCCGCGTTGGTCGTTCGGATCGGCGACAAGTTCACGGGATCGCCCGCCTCGATCATCTGACCGTTGCCCACGATCATCGCGACGTGTCCGTCCCAGACCGCCAAGTCGCCCGGTCGCAGCGAGTTCTGGTTGACCGCTGCGCCGATGTCCTGCTCCTGCGCGAGTCGCGGAAGGTTCAGTCCCGCTTCGTGATACGCCCACTGAGTGAGGCCACTGCAGTCCAGCCCGACGCCGGGCGACGTCCCGCCCCACACGTAAGGAACGCCGAGTTGTGTCAACGCATGCCGAACGGCGTCGGCGGCCACTACGTTCGGCGCGGTCACTGTGCTGCCATCCGGCAGCGTGACGTCGGCGCCGTCCCCGAGCTGATCGGGATCCCGCAGCGGAAGAGAGGTGAGGTCGGCTGCTGCAGGAGCAAGGCCGTCGGGCATGCCGCCGAAGCCAGACGGTGTGCCGACCGGGCTGCCACCGAATCCGGCGGGTGCGGTGAACCCGGCGGGCACAGCAGGTGCACCGGCCAGTGGTGCGGGCGCCGACGGGGCGCTGACGGCTGCGGCGTGGCCGTCGAGCTCTGCGCGTAGCCCGTCGATGACGGAGATGGCCTCGTTCAACGCTTGTTGCGCCTCGTCGCGCAGCTCCTCGACCGCGCCGGGCTCGTCGAGCCGCGTTTCGATGGCGGCCGCGCGGTCCTCGAAGCGGTCGACGATGTCGCGCAGGCGCGATCGAGCCCGCGCCACTGCATCCGCCGCACCCGCCGTGTTGGCTCTCAACTGGTCGATCCGCTGTGAAAGTCGTTCGGCCGCATGGGCGGTCATGGCGGTGAAGTCGGCAGCGCCGTCGGCGCCCGCGCCCGACCAACCGTCGGCGGCGCTGTCCCAGCTGTTGCGCGTCGCCGCCGACACGTCTGCCAGCAGATCGCGAACCTCGGCGAACGGGGCGGTCGGATCCCCCTCGTCCGACCACCCCGGGCCGACCTGTGCGGCCACCTCGCGGATCGGCGCCGCGAAGGCGGCTATCAGCGCGCTCGGCATCGCTAGAGAAGGCGGCTGTTGCGTCGGTCAGTCTCGGCGTACGCGTCCGCCACGGCATTCGAGGCCGGATGCGCCGACGCCAGATTGTCACTGAGTGCCGTGATCGCCTGTGCTTCGGCGGCAGCCGCGTCGGCGAGTGCCGCGACGAACGCGGCGCCGATAGGTCCGAAAGCAGCACTCACATCGGGACCGGGAAGTGACTTCAGAGCAGTGGCGGCGGCGGAAAGATCGTCAGCCTGAGCTGAACAGGCGGCGCCGAGAGTCCGGACGGCATCGGTGTCGACGAGCATGGCGTTACGACGATGAACGGCACGGTGTGGTTCCGTCGCGTTAAGGTCAGCCCATGGATGTGCGCGTTGTCGACCACCCGCTGGCCGCGGCGCGGCTGACGACGCTGCGTGACGAGCGGACAGACAATGCGGCTTTCCGCGAGGCTCTTCGTGACCTGACATTGATGCTGGTCTACGAGGCGACCCGCGACGCAGCCACCGAAAGTGTTCCTGTACGCACTCCGCTCGCCGACACCAGCGGATCGCGACTGGCCAACCCTCCGCTGCTGGTGCCCGTGTTGCGCGCTGGGCTGGGGATGGTCGATCAGGCCCATGCGCTGATCCCCGAAGCCCGAGTCGGCTTCGTCGGTGTCGCTCGCGACGAGGAGACCCACCAGCCGACCCCTTATCTGGAATCGCTGCCCGACGACCTGAGCACTACGCCGGTGTTCGTCCTCGATCCGATGCTGGCGACCGGCGGCTCCATGGCGCACACCATCGGGCTGCTGCACTCACGCAATGCGGTTGACATCACGGCGATTTGCGTCGTCGTCGCCCCAGAAGGCATCGAGACACTGGAAAAGGTGGCGCCGAACCTCAAGCTGTTCACCGCGACCATCGACGACCGCCTCAACGACATCGCCTACATCGTTCCCGGCCTCGGCGACGCGGGCGACCGGCAGTTCGGCCCGCGCTAGGGGCCGGTCACCATTTGGTGGCGATCTTCGCCAGCTCGTCCTGAATTCGCTTCGCCTGCGCGCGAGCGCTGTCCAGATCGCCGTCGACGCAGTTCTGCCGAACCTCGATGTAGGACTTGACCTTCGGCTCGGTGCCCGATGGGCGAACCGCCACCCGCACCGCGGTGTTGGTGTCGCCGCCTTCGAGAATCACCGCGTCGGTTCGCCGTTCGTATGGGCGTACGGCGGCCAGATCGGTCATCGTGACCTCGAAACCGCACAGCTTCGTCGGCGCCTTCGAGCGCAGCCGTGTCATCACTTCTGCAGCTTCGTTGGCGTCTTTCACCGATCGTGCCACAGCGGCAGTGGAGTGCACTCCGTGCTCGCGGGCGAGCGCATCGAGCGCGTCGAGCACTGTGCGGCCCTGATCGCGAAGGGCAACGACCATGTCGCAGAACAGCACCGCCGCGCTGATGCCGTCCTTGTCGCGGACCGCCGACGGGTCGACGCAGTATCCGATCGCTTCTTCGTATGCGTACAGAAGCGTGCACCCGGGCAGGTCTGCGTCGGCCCTGGACAACCATTTGAAGCCGGTCAACGTCTCGACGTATCTGGCGCCGTGTGCAGCCGCGATAGAAGCCAGCATTCGCGACGACACGACGGTGCTGGCTACGACGGTGTGTTCCGAGACGTCGCCGGGGTCGATCTGAGAAAGGATGTAATCGCCAAGCAGCCAACCGGTTTCATTGCCGCTCAAAATGCGCCAGCCGTTGGGGGTGGGCACCCCGACTGCGCATCGATCGGCGTCGGGATCCAGCGCGATGGCGACTTCCGCTTCGGTATCGGCGGCCAGCTTGAGGAGCTCGTCGGTCGCGCCGGGCTCTTCCGGGTTGGGGAACGGGACGGTGGGGAAGTCGGGGTCCGGCGCGAACTGGCTCTCTACCACCTGTACATCGGCCAGCCCGGCGCGCACGAATGCATCGAGTGCGTACTCGCCACCGACGCCGTGCATGGCGGTGAATGCCAGCCGTGCAGATCCGTGTGTGCGCCGGACGTGCGACGTGCGGTCTACATACCGCTGGATCAGGTCAACACCAGACGTTTCCACTGCCGCCCTGGGGATTTCGTCGGCGTGAGGCGCCTTGACGATCATCGCCTCGATTTCCCGGTCGGCGGGAGGGACGATCTGAACCCCGCTGTCGAAATACACCTTGTAGCCGTTGTCGGAGGGCGGGTTGTGCGATGCGGTGATCTGGATGCCTGCGCTCGCGCCGAGATGCCTGGCGCCGAAGGCCACCACGGGAGTGGGGACAGCCGCAAACATCAGCGTCACCATGAAGCCTTGCGCGGCAAGAACTTCCGCGGTGGCAAGTGCGAATTCCTCGGATCCGTGCCTCGCGTCGCCGCCGACCACGACGCGTGATCCACCGAGCCCGCGGTCGTTGAGGACCTGGGCCACGGCCCAGGTCGTTCGCAAGACGACCGCGAGGTTCATGCCGCTGGGTCCGCCCCGCATCGGCCCGCGCAGGCCCGCGGTGCCGAAGGTCAATGGCTGGACGAAGCGTTCCTCGAGCTCCTCGTCGCTGCACGCCTGGAGCTCGGCCGCAGTCTTCGGATCGGGATCATGTTCGATCCACTCCCGCGCGGCGGCGCTCATCATGCGGTGAGTGTGCCCACTTTGCCTTCGGCGTAAGCCAACTTGCGGAGGACCGGCGCCACCAGCATGAGGAGGTCGAACTCCAACTCGGTGAGGTTTTCCCGCATAGTGGCGTTCAGCCAGGCGTCGCGCTCGGCGCGATCGTCGTCGAGCAGCGCTACGCCGGCCGGGGTGATTTCGATGAGCTGGCGGCGGCGGTCGTCGTCGTCGGGGCGTCGCGACACGAAACCTCGGTTGACGAGGTCGTTGATGCTGTCGGTAAGGGATTGCACGCGCACGTGCAACCTGCCGGCCAGTTCTGCGGGCGTGCTGACACCCGTCCTGCTCACCTCGCCGAGCACTTCCATCTGAGACAGGGTCAGCCCGTGGTCGGGCCGGTGGCGGCGCATCTGCCGGGTCACCGCCATCATCGATTCGCGGAGCTCGGTCGCCGCTGATTCGCTCTCCACGGTCACAACCAAGTTATACCTTGGTAATTCTTCATTGGCATCACTAAAAGGCCAAGTTGCAAGCCAATTTTGTTAAGGGCATACTTGTCATAGTGATGAGAGGGCGGCTACAGCAGATGGCCAGGTGGACGCTGCTGCTCGCGGTGACCGTCGCTGTCACGATTCCTCTGACCATGGTCGGCGTGCCCTCTGCCGCGCTGTTCGCGGCGCTGGTCGTGGGCATCGCCCTGGCCCTGCCATCAGTCGCGCCAAAGCGGGTCGCCCGCCCGGTCGGCATCGCCGCGCAAGGCGTGCTCGGCGTCTACATCGGCACCATGGTCCATCGCGACGCGGTGAGCGCCCTCGGCCCGGACTGGCCGATCGTGGTCGTCATCGCGGGCGCCACGCTGCTGCTCAGCATTCTCGCCGGCGCCCTACTCGGGCTGCACCGCGATGTCAGCCCGCTGACCGGGTCGCTGGCGCTGGTGGCAGGCGGCGCGTCCGGCCTTGTGGCGATCGCCCGCGAACTCGGGGGTGACGACCGCGTCGTGGCGGTCGTCCAGTACCTGCGCGTCGCGCTGGTGACCGCATCGATGCCGATCGTGGTCGCCCTGCTGTATCACGCGGACAGGTCGCATCACGCCGCGGCGACCACTCAAACCGATTCGGCGCCTTGGTATCTCAGCGTGGTGATGATGGCCGTGCTCATCTTCGCGGGCGCAGCGGGCGGTCGGCTGCTTCGCATGCCCGGCGCAGGCCTGCTGGGGCCTCTGGCGCTGACGGTCGTCCTGCAGATCAGCGGGCTGTCGTTCGGACTCTCGGTACCAGCCGTCCTCGTGCAGGTCGGCTACATGGTGATCGGCTGGCAGGCGGGCGTCGTGTTCACCAGGGAGGCCCTGCGTGCCGTCGGGCGAATACTGCCCGTGGCCATCGGCCTGATCGTGGTGCTCGGAGTCGCGACGGCGGCCCTCGGTGCGCTGATGGCTCATCTCACCGGCAAGAGCCAGCTCGAGGGATACCTCGCGACGAGCCCCGGCGGCGTATACGCCGTGCTGGCCATCGCAGTGGAGACCGGATCGAACGTCACGTTCATCATCGCCGCGCAGGTGTTCCGCGTGCTGCTGATGCTGTTCACCGCACCCTTGCTCGCCCGAACGGTGATGTGGGCGACCCGCCGCTTCGGCGGTCAGAGCCGCGAGATCACCGAGGCCAGCAGGGAACCTGTTCGCGTCGCCGACTGACGTCCGGCCGCCAGCACCTCCTCGTGGTCCAGCGGCTGTCCTGTCATGCCCGCGGCCGCGTTCGTCACCAGCGACACCGCGAGCACCTGTGCGCCCGCCGCTCGCGCCGCGATCGTCTCGTGCACCGTCGACATGCCGACCAGGTCAGCACCGAGCGTGCGGAGCATCCGGATCTCGGCGGGCGTTTCGTAGTGCGGTCCCGGCAGGCAGGCGTACACACCCTCGGCGAGATCGGGATCGACCTCACGCGCCAGCGCCCGCAGCCGCGGCGAGTACGCGTCGACAAGGTCGACGAACTGCGGTCCGACCAGCGGTGATCTCGCCGTCAGATTCAGGTGATCGCTGATCAGCACCGGCTGTCCGACCGCGACATCCTCCCGTAGGCCGCCGGCCGCGTTGGTCAACACCACCGTCCGCACGCCCGCCGCGCACGCCGCACGAACGGGATGCACGACGTGGCGCAGGTCGTGGCCCTCGTAGGCGTGGATCCGCCCGACGAACACCAGAACGCGGTGATTGCCCGTCCGGACCGACATGACATCTCCGCCGTGCCCCTCGGCGGTCGGGGGAGTGAAGCCAGGCAACTCGGCCACCGGCACCACGGCCGTCGGCGCGCCCAATTCGGCCGCAGCGGGCGCCCACCCGGAGCCGAGGATCACCGCGACGTCGTGGCTGTCGACTCCGGTGCGCTCGCGGATCGAGGCCGCGGCCTGCAGCGCCATCGCGTCCGGATCGGTCACAGTGGGGCAGCTTAACTGGCAGTGAGATACTGCGAGGATGCCCACTGCCACCGCATCGGTCAGCGTCGAAGACGCGGTCCGCCGGCGCAGTGGGGACCTCATCGAGCTTTCGCATGCCATTCACTCCGAACCCGAGTTGGCGTTCGCGGAATTCAAGAGCTGCGCCAAGGCCCAGGCGTTGGTCGCCGAACGCGGCTTCGAGATGACCGCTGCGCCCGGCGGGTTGGAGACGGCGTTTCGCGCCGAGTTCGGCAGTGGCCCATTGGTGATCGGCATCTGCGCCGAATACGACGCGCTGCCCGGAATCGGGCATGCCTGCGGCCACAACATCATCGCGGCGTCGGCCGTCGGCACGGCGCTGGCGCTGGCCGAGGTGGCCGACGAACTCGGCCTGACGGTCGTGTTGCTCGGCACACCGGCCGAAGAAGCCGGCGGCGGAAAAGTGTTGTTGCTCAACGCGGGGACGTTCGACGACATCGCGGCCACGGTCATGCTGCATCCCGGTCCGATCGACATCGCGTGCGCCCGTTCGCTTGCGTGTTCTCAGGCCGAAGTCACCTATCTGGGCAAGGAATCGCACGCCGCAGTCGCGCCGTATCTCGGCCTGAACGCCGCCGACGCGATCACCGTGGCGCAGGTGGCGATCGGGCTGCTGCGCCAGCAGTTCGTGCCCGGCCAGATGGCGCACGGGATCGTCGTCGACGGCGGACGGGCCCCCAATGTGATCCCCGGCAAATCCGTCCTGCGCTACACGATGCGCGCCACCGACGCCCCTTCGCTGCGCCACCTCGAAGGCCGGATGGGCAACTGCTTCCTGGCCGGTTCGATCGCGACGGGCTGCGAGTACGAGGTCGAGCAGACCGAGCCGCCGTACGACGAACTGACGCCGGACAAGTGGTTGGCCGACGTCTTCCGCGCCGAAATGGTTCGGCTGGGCCGGACCCCGGTGGCCGAGGAAGTCGAAGCGTCGGTGCCGCTGGGTAGCACCGACATGGGCAACGTGACCAAGATGATGCCGGGCATCCATCCGATCGTCGGTATCGACGCCGGTGGCGCGTCGGTGCACCAGCCCGCGTTCACGGAGGCGGCCGCCGGCGAGAGCGCCGACAAGGCCGTCGTCGAGGGTGCGATCATGCTGGCGCGCACGGTGGTCAGCCTTGCTGAGACGCCTGCGCAGCGGGACCGCGTGCTCGAGAAACTGGCCCTGCGGGCGGCGTCATGAGACTCGCTGAGGCCGCGGAAGCCTGGCTGGCCACCCATTACGACGATGTGGTGACGTGGCGCAGGCACATCCACGCGAATCCCGAGCTGGGGCGCCAGGAGTTCGGCACCACGCAGTTCGTCGCAACGCATTTGGCCGATGCAGGCCTCAACCCGAAGGTGCTGCCCGGCGGCACCGGTTTGATTTGCGACTTCGGCCCCGAGCACGGGCCGCGGATCGCGCTGCGGGCAGACATGGACGCGCTGCCGATGGCCGATCGGACCGCCACGCCGTACACCTCGGCGGTGCCCAACGTCGCGCATGCATGCGGCCACGACGCGCATACCGCGGTGCTGCTGGGAGCCGCGCTGGCGCTGGCGTCGGTGCCCGAGCTGCCGGTCGGGGTGCGGCTGGTCTTCCAGGCAGCCGAGGAGCTGATGCCCGGCGGTGCGATCGACGCGATCGCGGCGGGCGCGCTGACCGGGGTTTCGCGAATCTTCGCGTTGCACTGCGACCCACGGCTTGCGGTCGGGCGGGTCGCGGTCCGCGCGGGGCCGATCACGTCGGCCGCCGACCATATCGAGGTCACACTGCACAGCCAGGGCGGACACACGTCGCGGCCGCATCTGACCGGTGATCTGGTGTACGGGCTGGGCACGCTGATCACCGGCGTGCCGGGCGTGCTGTCCCGTCGCATCGACCCGCGCACCAGCACGGTGATGGTGTGGGGTGCGGTCAATGCCGGGGTGGCGGCCAATGCCATCCCGCAGACCGGCACGCTGGCGGGCACCGTGCGCACCGCCAACCGCGATACGTGGCTGACGCTGGAGTCAATCGTCCGCGAGACGGTGAACTCGCTGCTGGCGCCGCTCGGCATCGAGCACACCCTGCAGTACAAGCGGGGCGTGCCGCCGGTGGTCAACGAGGAGATCTCGACGCGAATCCTGACCCACGCGATCGAGGACATCGGCCCCGACGTGTTGGCCGATACGCGGCAGTCCGGCGGCGGCGAGGACTTCTCCTGGTACCTGGAAGAGGTGCCAGGCGCAATGGGCAGGCTGGGTGTCTGGTCGGGCCGCGGCCCGCAGCTTGATCTTCACCAGCCGACCTTCGACATCGACGAGCGCGCCCTGGCCGTCGGCGTTCGCACGCTGGTGAACATCGTCGAGCAAGGCGCCGAGTTCTAGAGCGCCTCGCCTCGCCTCGCGAGCGACCGTGTTTGTACAGCGACACGCCGCACATCATTGGCAGTTCGCGGTCGCTCGCCGCGGATGAGAATCCACAGATCTCCGTTGATTCACAGCGGTGACAATCGCGCCTACCGTCTCGCAGGTGACGCGGTAACGATCACGCCATGCGTGAAGAACTCGAACAGCTTCTCGACGCGCAACAAGGTGTTGCCACGAGTGGCCAGATCCTGGCGATCATCACCCGACGCAAGTTCGAAGAAGAATTGAAAACTGGTCCCTTAGAGCGGATTTGGCAAGGCGTCTACTGTCGGGGCGAGCCCGACGATCATCTTCGTCTACGGGGTCTCGACCTGGTATGCGGTTCGAAAGTGGCCGTCTGTCTCGGCACCGCCGCCTCGATTCACGGCTTCGACATCGAGGAGCCGCGCGACTTACACGTCCTCAGCCCGCCGAACTCGCGTCTGCGATCGCAGGACGGATTGGTGGTCCATCGGCGCGAAGGCGCGCCGCTGGTGGTGGTCGACGGTCGTCGCGCGACGACGCCCGCGTGGACTGCTGTCGAGGTTGCCCGCGGCCTTCGTCGGCCCCGCGCCCTCGCGACACTCGACGCAGCGCTGCGCAGTGGGACCTGCAAACGCGCCGACCTCTGGCGGGCTGCCGTAGAGCAGGCGGGTCGACGCGGGATCGTCGCGGTCAGGGACTTGATTCCGCTCGCGGATCCGCGGGCGGAGTCGCCGATGGAGAGCGAGGCGCGGCTGGCGATGATTGATGGTGGCCTGCCGATTCCCGAACTGCAGTACGAGGTCGTCGACGGAAACGGCGAGCTCCGGCGCTTGGACTTCGCATGGCGCACTCAACGGGTCGCGGTCGAATACGACGGCCTGGACTGGCACAGCGACCCCGAGGCGATGAAACGGGATCGACGGCGCCAACTGGCGCTGTTGGACATCGGGTGGGTAGTAATCGCCATCATCTTTGATGACGTTCGACACCGGCCGTGGGAATTCGTCGGCCGCGTCGACGCGCAATTACGTAACGCTCAAGCCGCGTGAGCGACCGCAAAACGCAACGAACTGCGGCGTGTCGATGTACAGACACGGTCGCTCGCGGTACCAGCGCTACGTCGTCCCTGGGCCGATGTTGCGCGCGGGGCGGTTTCGCAGATCGCGGACGTAATCGTCTGGCGCGCCTGCGATTTCGGCCGCGTCGGCCATCACACCGAGATAACGGGCCGACGGCAGTCCGCCCTCCCAGGCGTCGACCACATACAGCCACGCCAGGACCGGATCGGTCGTGGTGTCCGACGACAGCCGCTCGACCCGGCACCGGATCTTCTTGTGAACGCCGAGCTCGCCGCCCTCCCACCGGTCGAGGTTTCGCTCGTCGGCGTCGGTCATGTCGTAGAGCACGACGAACACCTTCGAGTTCGGATCTTGCACGAGTGTCGCCAGCGCGCCTTCCCAGCCGATGTCCTCGCCGCCGAACGTGAGCCGCCAGCCATGCAGCCAGCCCGTGCCCGCCATCGGCGAATGGGGTGCCCGCTCCTGCATCTGCTCCGGATGCATGTTCGATCCGTACGCGGCGTAAATCGGCACGGAGAAACTTTAAAGGTTCATCCGGTGGCTCGGCGATCAACGGACAGCTTGGCTAGGTTGAACGCGTGGCTACCCGCATCGTGATCATCGGCGGCGGGCCCGCCGGCTATGAGGCGGCACTGGTCGCCGCCGCTCGGGGACGCGAGGTCGCCGAGGTGACCGTCGTCGACAGCGACGGCATCGGTGGGGCGTGCGTGCTGTGGGATTGTGTGCCGTCGAAGACGCTAATCGCCTCGTCGGGCGTGCGCACCGAACTGCGCCGCGCCGACGGTCTTGGCTTCGACATCGACATCGAGGACGCGAAGATCTCGCTGTCGCAAATCCACAGCCGCGTCAAAACGCTGGCCAGATCGCAGTCCGCAGACATCGGCAGCCAGTTGCTCAATGCCGGGGTCAATGTCGTCGCGGGACGTGGCGAGCTTGTCGACAGCGTGCCGGGCATGGCACATCACCGAGTGAGAGTCACCACTTCCGACGGCAAGGTCGGCGTGTTGAAGGCCGACGTCGTCCTGGTCGCCACCGGAGCGAGCCCGCGGGTGCTGCCCAACGCGGTGCCCGACGGAGACCGCATCCTGAACTGGCGCCAGCTCTACGACCTCACCGAACTGCCTGAGCATCTGGTCATCGTCGGCTCCGGCGTGACCGGCGCGGAGTTCTGCAACGCCTACACCGAACTCGGCGTCAAGGTCACTGTGGTGGCCAGTCGCGATCAGATCCTCCCGCACGAGGACTCCGATGCCGCCGCCGTGCTCGAGGATGCGTTCAACGAACGCGGCGTGTCATTGGTCAAGAACGCGCGCGCCGAGTCGGTAATCCGCGGCGACGACGGTGTTGTGGTGAAGATGACCGACGGCCGCACCGTCGAGGGCAGCCATGCGCTGATGACGGTGGGCTCGGTGCCCAACACAACGGGCCTCGGTTTGGACAAGGTCGGCATCGAACTCGGGCAAGGCAATTACCTTCCGGTGGACCGGGTTTCGCGAACCGCGGCCTCCGGCATCTATGCGGCGGGCGACTGTACCGGTCTGCTTCCGTTGGCGTCCGTCGCCGCCATGCAGGGCCGCATCGCGATGTACCACGCGCTTGGCGAAGGCGTGACGCCGATCCGGTTGCGCACAGTCGCCGCTGCCGTGTTCACCCGTCCCGAGATCGCCGCGGTCGGCGTCCCGCAGACAAAGATCGACGATGGAACGGTACCCGCGCGCACGCTCATGCTGCCGCTGACGACGAACGCCAGGGCGAAGATGTCGTTGCTGCGACGCGGTTTCGTCAAGATCTTCTGCAGACCTGCCACCGGCGTGGTGATCGGTGGCGTGGTGGTCGCGCCGATCGC
>JBKPSU010000116.1:0-15235 GCA_046735135.1 Actinomycetota bacterium | reverse complement strand
CGCCGGGTTCGATCGCAGGCATGAACTCCAACGGATGGGAGCAGTTGATGCCGTAGAACGCGGGCCGGTCATCGCCGGTCTCCGCGTCGATCGTCTCGATCGCATCTTTGACGGTCGGCCCTGACACGAGCCGATGCGTGTCGTGATCGAGCGTAAATGACACCGCCAGAGGCAATTTCGCACGTGACGCCGCACGCGCCAGCCCGATCACCTCGGGCACACTGTTGAAGGTCATCGCCTCGGCCAGGTCGACCCCGGCTCGCACGAGATTGGCCAGCTGTTCGCTGTGGTATTCCTCGGCTTCTTCTGCGGTGATCGTCCGATTTATCTCGTATGCGTCCCCGCGCGGTCCGATGATGCCCGCGTACATGAGTGCGGGCACCTGACCCTCGTACGGAGAGGCGACGTCGCGCAGGAAACCGATCGCCCGTAACTGCATGTCCGCCAACGCCTCTCGCGAGTAACCCAGCAGCGATCCCCAGTCCGGGCTCGCGCGATAGTCGAGGCCGCCGACGATCACGCCGAACCCGTGTCGCGTGGCGATATCGAGATACCGGGTGTACATCCCGCGCAATTCCGACACCGCGCGCGGGTCCTCGAGCAACGGGAACATCGCGAAGTGCGGCAGATCGAATCCGTATTTGTACAAGATCTCGGTTTCCTGACCACCTTCAGTCAAGTAATTCAGTCCTGGCTGCTGCTCCGGAAATGCCGCGGCCGCCATTGTCACCACCCCGATCCCTGTGAAGTTGCTGGGGAACTGGGTCAGACTAGCTGCGGCTCGATCGAATCATGGCTGTTTAGCCATTTCGTCGGCCCACTGGAGGTGTCCTTCGAAACCGAGTGACGTTGCCATCTCACGATGCCGGTCCCGATAGCCGCGGAAGGCGTCCTCGTCGCCGCAGGCCCGCGCCATCAGCGCGCGCAGCCGGAGGAGCCAGACGTCGCACAGTCCTCCGCTCACGTCGTCCGGCAGCTTCGCCAACCTGTCGATGGCTGCGCAGGCGTCGGCGTTGTCCCCTTCGGCATCCCGGGTCAGCAGAGCGTCCACAAGAACGGCGGTGCCCCAGACTGCCTCTAGCACCTGCCCCTCGAAGAAAAGACTCGCCACGGCTTTCTGCATTGCAGGGATGGCATCGGATGACTCACCGCGCCTGACCTTCTCGCGCTCGACGCAGATGTCGAGCACGCGCAGGTGAGTCACCATGTACCTCCGCTGACGAGATAGGTCGCGGACCGCTTCCAGCAGTTCCGATCCGCGCTGCCGATCGTCGGGCGACTCTCGCTCCATGAGAACCCGACCGAGCGTGGTCTTCACGTTGCCGACCAGCGTGTCCTCGCCCGTCGCCTCCGCGAAGTGCAACGCGCCCTCGAGTTCGCGGACCGTGGAGTCGTCGGCGCGAAGCACTCCGTGGGGTACGGCGTCGAAGTACTTCCACGAGACGACGGCCGGACGCGTGATCGGTCCGGTGCGGGCGGCCATTGTCCCGGCGTCCTCCACATCCTGCCGCCACCCCGGAACGCCCAGCCACCAACGGGCTACCCCGCGAAATATCAACGCCAATGCGATCAACGGCGAACCGGGTGCTGTACCGCGCGCGGCTGGATGGTCACTATTCTGCTCGATGATGCGCTCCGCCCAGCGCAACACATCGGCTGCGTGACCGGTTTCAAGCCTGATGGATGCCGACGCCGACGCCGCGCCGATACTCAGCGCCGGATCTCCGACCGAAGCCAGCAACGTCATGGCTTCAGCGGCGAATCTGGACGCGTCGAGCTGGCGCCCGCTGAACCCCTGCTGGAGTGCCAATGCGGTGATACCAATTGCGAGCGAAGTGTTGTCGCCCGTGTCCCGGCATAACTCGCGTAGTTCTTCCACACGCGCGGCCACGTCGGGATCCGGCCCACGCCAGGCAGTGCCGCACACTTTGGTACGCGTCGCGATCCGCATCGCAGTGCGCTCGGGATCGTCGCCGGGTAATGCGTCTGCGATCTGGCGGGCGCGTTCCCAGCTGTTCCTCGCCGAGGAAATGTCGCGCGTCGTCAACCAACGCCCGGCACGCATGTGCCAGCCATACGCTTGACGCGCCTCGCCCGCGGCTTCCAGGTGTTGGGCGATCAGCGCCGCATTCTCGTCGACGGATTCCGGTTCGTCGGCCTCGATGACCGCGGCCAGCCTCTTGTGCCACTCGGAGCGGTCGGCCTTCAGCTGGGATTCGTATGCGACGGCACGGATCAGCGGGTGATGGAACGCGTACTCCGCACGCGGCGTGAACCTCACCTGGTCGATGAGCTCCGCCCGCATCAACTCATCGACAGCGGGGTCGACACCGAGGCGGGACAGGAGCTCGGGCCGGAACCGCAGTCCGATGACCGCTGCCGCGCTCAGCGTGCGCTTGGCGGCCGGGTCAAGACGATCGATGCGTGCCCCGATCGTGGCCTGGACGGTACCGGGTACGGTCACGTCGGCGACATCGGTGTGACACACATAGTTTCCGCGTTCACCGTTGAGCACACCACGCTGGGCCAACTCGCGCACCATTTCCTCGGCGAAGAACGGGTTTCCTGCCACTCGGGACGCGATCGGTTCTGTCAGGCCGTCATTCGAAGGGTCAGGCCCGAGCAGCTCGCCGATCAACGACGAACTTTCCGAATCGGTCAGCGGCGTCAGCGCGACCGTCTGCGCACCGTGCACCCGCGAAAGTGCGCCGTCGTACTCGGGCCGGTAGGTGATCACCGCTACCGCAGGCGTTTGGCTGATCACGGCGAGGACGTCGGACATCATCGACTCGCTGCCCTCATCGATCCAATGGACGTCTTCCATGACGTACAGAATCGGTTCTGTCCGAGTGAGATTGGCGGTATTGATCAACGCTCCCAAGCGCCGCCTTCTGGCGTCGGGATCGATGCGCGGCAGCGTCATGTCCGGATCGCCGATGCCCAGCAGATCGTCGAGCAGCAGCAGATCGTCGGGGTCGGCATCCGGCAGCTGCGCCCGCAACTGTGCACGTGCCTCCGCGTCGTGAAGGCCGGTTATCCGTGCGGCAGCCCGAAACAGCCGTGCGACCGCATGAAACGGGATCTGGCTCGCGTGGGACTCACAGTAGGTCGAGAACACCTTGACACCGCGGCTCTTGGCGTTCGACATCGCCTCGCGAATGAGTCGGCTCTTGCCGATGCCTGGGGGCCCTACCACGCCGACCACCGAGCCGCGACCGTTCAACGCGCGGTCGAGAAGCCCGGACATCGTGTGCAATTCGAGTTCACGCCCCACCAGCGTCGACTGTGACCGAGGCGCTTTGTCGTCTCCTGAGGCCACACCGAGAAGTTGGGTCGCAGGCACTGGCGTATCGGCGCCCTTGATGTTCACCATCTCCGGATCACCGAGCAGACAGCTGTCTGCGACCAATCGCGCAGTCGACTCGCTGAGCATCACCCCACCGGGCGCCGCGATGGATTCCATCCGTTGCGCCATCCCGACCTGTTCACCGACCGCGGTGTAACCGACCGCAGCAGAACCGATCTCACCGGCGATGACCTGGCCGGAGTTCAGCCCAATCCGCAGCCGGAGCTCGACAGCGTCGCGCCGGTCGACATCGACGGCCAGGTCCCGGCATGCGTTCTGGATCTCCAATGCCGCCATGCAGGCGCGAAACGCATGGTCCTCCAGCGCAACCGGAGCGCCGAACACCGCCATGAATCCGTCGCCGGTGAACTTGTCCAGCGTGCCACCGTAGCGGTCCACGACGGCTTTCGCACGGCTGACCAGCTCGGCGAGGATCTCCCGCAGTCGTTCCGCGCCCACGGCCGCGGCGACGTCCATCGACCGCACCACGTCCGCGAAGAGAACAGTCACCTGCTTGTACTCGGCGGGGGTGTCCGGTGTCCCAATGGCAGCGCCGCAGCCGTGACAGAACCGAGCGTCCGCCAACAGCTCGGTTCCACACGTCGTGCAGGCCGCCACGGCCGTCAGAATAGGGCGCTGAAGGCCTGACGAAGCGGCTTATGCATTTGTGGCGCAGGCGACGACCTCGAACTGCTCGGTTGCCGGTTGATCGTTGCAGGCTCAGACGAGCAGTGCATCGACCGAATGGTGTTGCCAGAACATCCATGGCAAAACAATGATTGGGAAGCTACAGCGCAGCTGACTGCGGCGATCAGCTAATTCGCCGACTCAGGATCAAAGTGCCGTCTTAGCTGCTGATGCACCATTTGCATGCAGTCCCATGGATTGCTGACCGCTGGCTGAAAATGACTTCACAATCGCGCCCGGTTCTTCACTGACGGGCGACGTCGACCGCGGTTCTGTGCTTACGGGTTCGCCTTCACGAACAGCGCTTCGCAGTGAAGGTCACAGGGTTCTCGACGGGCACCGTGACTGCCAACGTCAACGCCGATGCCGCCGTGGACCTGCCTGATGACCCGGGCGGAGCCGCCGTGGTCATGTAGTCCGTCGCAGCACATGAGCTACCGACATGCGTCCTCTGTGAGGGCCCCGCAACCTCCGTCGTTAGGCTGTGCCGCATGGCTGCTGACATCGTGCCCATCCGGGTCGGGCTCACCAAGGGCGACCTGTACACACTGTGGGCTCCCCGCTGGCGTGACTCCGGTGACGAATGGGAGGCGCTCCTCGGCAAGGACGAGGACCTCTACGGGTTCGAGTCGGTGGCCGACTTGGCCGCCTTCGTCAGGACAAACAGCGACAACGACCTGACCGACCACCCGGCGTGGGAGGGGCTGACACAGGCGAACGCGCACAGCTTCGATCCGCCAGAGGAGCGCCAGTACGACCTGATCGGTGTGCAGGAGTTGCTCGTCGAGAAGCCGACCGAGGACTCGGTGTCCACCCTGCACAGAACGCTGAGCATCGTGTCGTCCATCGGCTCGGTTTGCGAACTGTCCACGGTGACCAAGTTCTTCAACGGCAACCCCGTGCTCGGCTCGCTCGGTGCAGGCGTCGACACCTTCAGCGGCAGAAGTGGCCGCAAGCGCTGGAGCGAGATCGGTGCCGTGATCGGCCGAAGCTGGGACAAGGTCGTCGACGCCATCGACGAGGTTGTGACCATCCCGGATGTCGACACCGCCGCGTCGGAGAAGGCGGCCGCCGAGCTGAAGGAACCCAAGCCCGAGCCCGAGGAGGTTGACGAGCCGGCGGAGACCGAGGCCGACGCCGCCGAGGCATCCGACGCCGACGCCGCCGAGGACTCCGAAGGCGCACACGCGAACCATGCGGGAGGCCTGGTGCTCGGCCACGATGAGGACTTCTGGCTCAAGGTCGGCATCGACCCGATCCGGATGATCACTCGCGGAGGCACCTACTACACGTTGCGGTGCTACCTCGATGACGCGCCGGTGTTCCTGGGCCGCAACGGCCGGGTCAACATCTTCGGATCTGAGCGGTCGCTGGCGCGGTACCTGGCCGACGAGCACGACCACGACCTGTCCGATCTGCCGACGTACGAAGACATCAAGACCGCAGCCACCGACGGCTCGTTGCGCGTCGAGGTCACCGAGGAGAACGTCTACGTGACCAGCGGACTGGCCGACGACCTGTCCGACGGTCCCGATGCGGTCGACCGCGAGCAGCTCGAGCTGGCCGTCGAGTTGCTCAGGGATGTCGGCGAGTACGCCGAAGACGATGTCGTCGAGGAGTCGCTGGACGCCGACATGCCGCTGGGTCGCTTGGTGGCTCATGTGTTGGAGCCGGACACCGTGCGAAAGCCCAGCGGACCGTTCGCCGACGCCGTCGAGCAGTGGGAGTCGCTGGAAACGTTCCTCGAGTCGCGGCTCCGTCAGGAGTAGCCCTACAAATCGGTAGCGCGCGGGTGTCGCGGCTCGTAGAGGCCGAGGTCGCCCCCACCGGGCAGTCGGATGCTGGTCAACAGTCCCCATCCCTGATCCGTCACCCCGGCGCAGGTCACACCGTTGGCGGCGAGCTGCTCGACGGTGGCGTTGATGTCGTCGCACATCAGGTAGAGCTCCTGTGACTGCGCGCCGTCGGTGGGATGTACTGCAACCTCACCCGGCGGGAGCTTGAATATCAGCCAGCCGCCGCCTGCATCGACGTGGGGATAGTCGAGCACGTCGGAGAAGAACGCGCGGTCCGCATCGGCGTCACGGCTGTAGATGATGACGTGGCTTCCGGTAATCATCATGCAATTCTGCACATTCGGTCACGCGGGTTCCCCTCAGGAATACCGTTTGTTTTTGTGCAAGACACCTTCTCGAAAACGAGTATTCGACTACTCGCGACGAAACGAGGCGTCCGCAGCATCCTGTCTACACACCGCGACGGACGGAGATGACGGTGACCCTTCAGCAGCAACAACTCATGGATTCGTTCTATGCGCTCGACAATGTGATCACAATCAAGATCACCATGCCCCAGGGCGAATGGGACAAGGTGCGAAACGAGGAGCCGAAAGGCGGCCGGTGTTTCTGGGAATGGAAAGGCGGCAGCCGGTACACATGGCGAAAAGCCGACTCGGTCGAGATTTCCGGCACCAAGTTCCCCGCGCGCACGACATTCACCAATGTCGGCATCAAGAAGAAGTCGTTCTGCGGGTCCATCGACAGCGACAAGCCCTGCATTCACGTCGACTTCGGCAAGGGCAACAACACGGGCCAGGCGCAGGCCGAAGCGCTGATCGGGACGCGCTACGTAACCCTGAACAACTCCATCCAGGACAAGTCCTTCGTCAAACAGACGCTGGGTTACCGGATGATGGCCATGGCGGGCCTGCCCAACTCTCGGTGCAACTACGCCCGTGTGTTCGTGAACGGAACACTGATCGGCCAGGGCGCCGGCGGCGTCAACGCCCCGGGTATCTTCGTCAATGCCGAACCGATCATGAAGCAGTACATCGAACGCAATTTCACCGGCAACATGAACGGCAATCTGTACGAGATCGCGCACAAGAACGATTTCCTCGAGGAGCGGCTGGAATACATTGGGGTCGAAGACCTCTCGAAGTTCGAGGACAAAGCCGATCTGAAGTTCGCCTGCGACCACATAAAGGCCAACGGTCTCGCAGGCGCGGACCAGCTGATCGACATGGAGCAGTACCTCAAGATCTACGCGATGGAGTTCCTGCTCAAACACTGGGACGGCTATGCCGACAACACCAACAACACCTACCTCTACAACGACGTCACCGCCGTCGCGTCGCCGGGCGTGGGCAACATCAAGTTCAAGTTCGTCCCATGGGGCATCGACCAAACGCTTCAACCGAACAAGCCATTCAAGCTGGGCCGGGACGGGCTGATCGCACAGCTCGTGCGCAACGACGACGCGCGCCGCAAGCTCCTGATGGATCAGATTCGGGCGTACCGAGAGGGGTTGTTCAGCCGCGAGCATCAACAGACCGTGCTGAAACCGTTGCTCGACCAGATGCAGGGCCTGCTGACGGGCCTGAACGTGCCGAACGTCGTGGCCGAGATCGATTCGGTCCGACAGCAATTGCGGCTCGCCGAGTCCGCCGCCTACATCTTCACGGGCCTGCCCGAACCCTCGGAACCGGTCTACATCCTCAAGCACGACACCAGTGAGTGCCTGCATGCAAGCAACACCGAGTCGATACCGCCCGGCGCACCCGCTCCGGCGAACTTCGAGGTGTACCACCAACAATTGTTCGACAACAATCACGCCACGGATCTGTGGGTCCTCAACGACCTCGGCACCGGAAAGTCGCTGACGAACATGGCGTTCAACCGCAATCTGCACGCCAGCGCCACACAGGTCACACCCGCGGGGCACAAGCTTCTCTACACATGTGCGCCCAGTAACGGCGACCATGGCGAGGAGTTCACAGTCGTGCCTGTGCCGGTGCCCGTCGACGATCCCGCCAACCCGCCGGGACGGTTCGCGTTCACCGGCTACTTCAACCTCGTCAGCGTGCGAACCACGGAGATGGCGAAGTTCGGAACCGACCTGACGCCGGGAGGAAGGCCACGGGTGCACCAGGAGCTGCCCGGCTCAAACCTGTACTTCTACTGACGCTTACGGGGATAGTCGAAGACCGCGTAGCCGCCTGCGTCGTCGACGACGAGCAGCCTCCTTGTGTCGCCACTCGAGAATGCGACGACGCCTTCCGGCTTCATCGATCGGTGGAATTTCACATCGTACAAGTCGACGGTGTCGCTATCGCCATCCCACGCGCAAAGCTGAAACGGTTCGTCGGCCGTGCTCGTCGAGCGGCCGACCAGAACCAGAAAGTCGCCGCCCTGGTCGTCATACGAAATGTCGCGGACGCCCTGCTTCGCCTTCTGCCGCGGTAGGTTAACGCGCAGAATCGACGGTGTCCCGAGCGCCGCCGTTGTCCACTGCGCAACTGCCGCATCGACGGAAACCCGAATGACCGTGACGATTCCGCGGTCCGCGGGCCCTCGCAGGCCGAACACCAGCGTCAGCGAATGCGGTTCCCACGCAAGGCCTTCGATGTTCAGTCCGCCCGCGTCCGGCTGGTGCTCAGCGGCTGCGCCGATCGACGGCACATGTTTGAGAAACCAGTTGCGGAATCCGGGCATCGCCTCTGCGTGCAGGTCGCCGTGAGGCTGATAGCGAACGCGCACCAACCCATCACAAACCTGATGTCGCTCCGAGCCGTTACCGCCAAGGACGCACAGTGAGGACGCGACGACGAGCAGCGTCTCGCCGTTGTGGGTGACGCGGGCCAGGCATTCGGGATCACGCAACTCGCCGTCGGCCACACCTGCCAGCGGGCGGCGGGATATCCGTTCCACCTCTGCGCCGTCGGAATCGAGTGCGAGTTCGAACAGTGCTGACGGGTCGTGGTTGTCGACGAAGACGAACCGGCCGGGACCGACTTCGACGACGCCCGAGGCATTGAACGGCTGGCCTGCGTTCGTCTGGCCGAACGGCGTCGACTTGACCTTCTTCTTCAGGCCCAGGCCGTCGGCGACTGCGCGAAAAGCCGCTGTGGCGTTGGCAATCCAGGATGCCAAGGTCGACTCAGCCTATCAGTACGGCGAATCGCGGCTTGATAACCTCGTCGATGATCGACAGCCGTTCGTCGAATGGAATGAACGCCGACTTCATCGCGTTGATGGTGAACCGCGCCAGATCGCTCCAGCCGTAGCCGAATGCCTCAACCAGTCGCAGCATCTCCTGGCTCATCGTGGTGTCGCTCATCAGCCTGTTGTCGGTGTTGACGGTGACGCGGAAGCGGCTTCGGGCGAGCAGGGCGAAGGGATGTTCGGCGATGCTGCCCACCGCGCCGGTCTGCACGTTGGAGCTCGGACACAGTTCGAGCGGAATCCGCTTGTCTCGCAGAAGCGCTGCCAGCCGGCCAAGGTGAACGTGGCCGTCGGGCGCCACGGTGATGTCGTCGACGATGCGCACGCCGTGGCCCAGCCGATCGGCGCCGCAGAACGCGATGGCCTCGTGAATGGACGGCAGTCCGAAGGCCTCACCAGCGTGGATCGTGAAGCGGCCGTTACGGTTCCGCATGTACTCGAAGGCGTCCAAGTGCCGCGTCGGCGGGAAGCCGGCCTCCGCGCCCGCAATGTCGAAACCGACTACACCCTTGTCCCGGAAGCGGATAGCCAGCTCGGCGATCTCCAGCGAGCGAGCCTGATGCCGCATCGCGGTCACCAAACAGCGCACGGTGATGGTTTTACCCTCGCTGCTGGCGGCCTTCTCGCCATCGGTGAAGCCGGCCAGCACCGCGTCGACGACCGCGTCCAGCGACAAGTCCCTGTCGATGTGCAGCTCAGGGGCGAACCGGATCTCCGCGTACACCACGTTGTCGGCGGCCAGGTCTTCGACGCACTCGTAGGCCACCCGATACAGCGCCTCCGACGTCTGCATCACCCCGACCGTGTGCGCGAACGGCTCCAGATATCGCTCGAGGGACCCGCTGTGCGCGGCGGTCCGAAACCACGTCGCCAACCCGTCGACATCGGTCACAGGCAGCTCGTCGTAGCCGCTCTGCCCGGCGAGGTCCAGCACGGTGGCCGGCCGCAGCCCCCCGTCTAAGTGATCGTGCAGCAGGGCCTTCGGTGCGTGCCGGATCTTGTCCAGCGTCAACGGCGACGTCATCTGTACCTACCGCTCTCCCCCTACCCTTCGGGTGGGAGGTGCCCCCACGCGTGCGCGCAACCCGATCCGGTCGATGATCAGCGGGCCGATCTCAGGGACGGCGGCGCCGACGCTCCAGCCGCCGTCCATCTCCGCCATCGCGCCTTCGAACCGCTCCGGGGTGTCGGTATAGAGAGTGAACAGCGTCTCCCCGGCGGCGACAGGCTCGCCGGGACGGCGGTGGATTCGCATCCCTGCGCCGGACTGCACGCGCTCGCCAGGGACGGCGCGACCCGCGCCGAGCCGCCAGACCGTCAGTCCCACCGCCATTGCGTCGATATCACCCATCGTGCCACCGCGCGGTGCCGTGATGGTCTCGGAGTGCGCACCGACTGGCAACGGTTGCGCCAAGTCGCCGCCCTGCGCGGTGACCAGCCGGCGGAAGTGGTCCATCGCCGAGCCGTCGCGCAGAGTCTGCGCCGGATCGACACCGTCGAGACCCACCGCGTCGAGCATCTCGGCGGCCAGCGCCACCGTCAGCTCCACGACATCCGGCGGGCCCCCACCCGCGAGCACTTCCAGAGACTCGTCCACCTCGATTGCATTGCCGACGGTCCTGCCGAGCGGTCGGTTCATGTCGGTCAGCAGCGCGCGGGTCACCAGCCCCTCCTCGACGCCGAGCTCGACCATCGTCTGCGCCAGCTCCCGCGACTCGGCCTCGGTGCCGAGAAACGCCCCAGAGCCGACCTTGGAGTCGAGCACCAGCGCCCGCGTGCCCTCGGCGATCTTCTTGCTCATCACCGAACTGGCGATCAGAGGAAGCGATTCGGTGGTGCCCGTGACATCACGCAACGCGTAGATCTTGCGGTCGGCGGGGGCCAGCTCACCCGCCGCGAAGATCGCAGCGCCGAGCTCGCAGAGTTGTTGACGGATCTGACTTTTCGAGATCTCCGCGGTGAATCCCTGGATCGCCTCCAGCTTGTCGAGCGTGCCGCCGGTATGCCCGAGGCCCCGACCCGCTGCCTGCGGCACCGCTCCCCCGCACGCCATCACCATTGGCACCAGCGGGATGGTGATCTTGTCCCCGACTCCGCCGGTGGAGTGCTTGTCCACCAACGCAAGCGGCCTGCCGTCGCGACGCAGATCCGTGAAATCCAGCCGCTCGCCAGAGTTCACCATGGCAGTGGTCCAGCGCGCGATCTCGCGGCCCGTCATCCCGCGCAGGAAGATCGCCATCAGCAGAGCCGACATCTGCTCGTCGTGCACGCGCCCGTGTGTGTACGCATCGATCACCCAGTCGATCGCCGCATCGGACAGGACCCCGCCGTCGCGCTTGGTCCGGATGACAGTCGGCGCGTCGAACGTGGTCTGGGTCACGGCTTTTCCGGCTCCCGCTGGGGCAGGTCCTCGGGACCGAACGCGTCCGGCAACAGCTCACCCAACGGCCGTGGCCCCGACGGATGGTCGATCAGCATCTGCGGGCCGCCGTGCTCGAGCAACACCTGACGGCACCGCCCGCACGGCATCAGCAATTCGCCGTCAACGGCCACACACGACAAGGCAACCAGCCTCCCGCCACCCCCGGAATGCAGGGCGCAGACGAGCGCACACTCGGCACAGAGACCAAGGCCATATGAGACATTCTCCACATTGCAACCGGTCACGATTCGGCGATCGTCGACCAAGGCCGCAGCGCCGACCGACAGCCCCGAATACGGGGCGTAGGCGTTACTCGCGACCTCGGTTGCCTTGCGCCGCAACGACTTCCAGTCGACATCGGTCGCCATATCAGCTCCCCCAGCCGGGTTCTGAATCCATTCGAACACTTCGTTCCGCGGCCCGACACGTGATGTAGGTAACCCTAACTTCGGTGTCAAACACCTGCGAACGGCTAACACGGTAGTGCTTTGGCTACTACAAAGGGGTTTAGAGTCGCCCCAGGTTTGGGCCGGGGTTCGCTGCCGACCCAAGCGTCCACCGATGGTGTTGGAGGCCCGATGAGCACGAATACGGATATAGCGGCCCCCCGGGGGAAGCCGGCGCGCAGACGCACCCTCTATCGCGGTGATCCGGGAATGTGGTCGTGGGTGCTGCACCGAATCACCGGCGCCGCGATCTTCTTCTTCCTTTTCGTGCACGTGCTCGACACCGCGCTGGTCCGGGTCAGCCCGGAGGCCTACAACGAAGTCGTCTCCACTTACAAGACGCCGATCGTCGGGCTGATGGAGGTGGGGCTGGTCGCAGCGGTGCTCTACCACGCGCTCAACGGGATCCGGGTCATCCTGATCGACTTCTGGCAGCACGGTCCGCGTTATCAACGCCTGATGTTGTGGGGGGTAGCGGCCATCTGGCTGGCCGTGATGATCCCGGCGCTGGGCGTGCTCGGCATGCACATGGCGGAGCGGTTCCTGTGAGCGCGCCATGGTCGCCTCACCACCGTGAAGGCCGCATTGCCGCCGTCGCTGAGAAAGAGCACGATCGACCCGCGTCGCTCGATCATCCGCGCGCGCCACGCCGCCCCAGGGGCATCCCGTACTTCGAGAAGTACGCGTGGCTGTTCATGCGCTTTTCGGGGGTAGCGCTGGTCGTGCTGGCGCTTGGCCACCTGTTCATCATGTTGATGTGGGACAACGGGGTGTACCGCATCGACTTCAACTACGTCGCGCAGCGTTGGGCATCCCCGTTCTGGCAGATCTGGGACATGGCCCTGCTGTGGCTGGCCATGATTCACGGCGCCAACGGCATGCGCACGATCATCGGGGACTACGCCCGCAAGAACGTCACCAAGTTCTATCTGAATTCGCTGCTGCTGCTGGCGACCGGCTTCACCTTGGTGCTGGGCAGCTACGTGCTGGTCACCTTCGACGCGAACATCTCGTGAGACTCCAAAGGAACATGAGCGCCCATGATTGTTGAACATCGCTACGACGTCGTCATCGTCGGCGCAGGCGGAGCGGGCATGCGGGCAGCCGTCGAGGCCGGGCCCCGGGTCCGCACGGCGGTGCTGACCAAGCTGTACCCGACGCGCAGCCACACCGGCGCGGCGCAGGGCGGCATGTGCGCGGCGCTGGCGAACGTCGAAGAGGACAACTGGGAGTGGCACACCTTCGACACCGTCAAGGGCGGCGACTACCTCGCCGACCAGGACGCCGTCGAGATCATGTGCAAGGAAGCCATCGATGCGGTGCTGGACCTCGAGAAGATGGGGATGCCGTTCAACCGCACCCCGGAGGGCCGTATCGACCAGCGGCGGTTCGGCGGGCACACCCGCGACCACGGTAAGGCGCCGGTGCGCCGCGCGTGCTACGCCGCCGACCGCACCGGCCACATGATCCTGCAGACGCTGTATCAGAACTGCGTCAAGCACGACGTGGAGTTCTTCAACGAGTTCTACGCGCTCGACATCTGCATGACCGACACTCCGGGCGGACCGGTCGCGACCGGCGTCATCGCCTACGAACTGGCCAGCGGCGACATTCACATCTTCGCGGCCAAGGCCATCGTGTTCGCCACCGGCGGCTCGGGCCGGATGTACAAGACCACCTCCAACGCGCACACTCTCACCGGTGACGGCCTAGGCATCGTCTTCCGCAAGGGACTTCCGTTGGAGGACATGGAGTTCCACCAGTTCCATCCGACGGGTCTGGCCGGGCTGGGCATCCTGATCTCCGAGGCGGTGCGCGGCGAAGGCGGCCGGCTGCTGAACGGCGATGGCGAGCGCTTCATGGAGCGCTATGCGCCGACGATCGTCGACCTTGCCCCTCGTGACATCGTGGCCCGCTCGATGGTGCTCGAGGTGCTGGAAGGCCGCGGCGCCGGTCCCAACAAGGACTACGTCTACATCGACGTTCGTCACCTCGGCGAGGATGTGCTCGAACAGAAGTTGCCCGACATCACCGAGTTCGCGAGAACGTACCTGGGCGTCGACCCGGTCAAGGAACTGGTCCCGGTCTACCCGACCTGTCACTACGTGATGGGCGGCATTCCGACCACCATTCACGGCCAGGTGTTGCGCGACAACACCAACGTCGTGGCGGGGCTCTACGCCGCGGGTGAATGCGCCTGCGTCTCGGTGCATGGCGCCAACCGGCTGGGCACGAACTCGCTGTTGGACATCAACGTGTTCGGCCGTCGTGCCGGCATCGCGGCCGCGAACTACGCGCTCGGGCACGACCACGTCGACCTGCCCGAAGACCCGGAGGGAATGGTGGTCGGCTGGGTCCGCGACATTCTCTCCGAGCACGGCAACGAACGCGTCGCCGACATCCGCGGCGCGCTGCAACAGTCGATGGACAACAACGCAGCAGTGTTTCGCACCGAAGAGACCCTCAAGCAGGCTCTGACCGACATCCATGCGCTCAAGGAGCGCTACGCCCGAATCTCCGTGCACGACAAGGGCAAGCGCTTCAACAGCGATCTACTCGAGGCGATCGAGCTGGGCATGCTGCTCGAGCTGGCCGAGGTGACGGTGGTGGGGGCGTTGAACCGCAAGGAGTCTCGTGGCGGCCATGCCCGCGAGGACTATCCGAACCGCGACGACACCAACTACATGCGCCACACGATGGCCTACAAGCAGGGCACCGACCTGCTCAGCGACATCCGTCTGGATTACAAGCCGGTGGTGCAGACGCGTTACGAGCCGATGGAACGGAAATACTGATGACGATCACTCCCGACGTCGAGCCGTCCACCAAAGATCCTGAACTGCCGCCGATTCCCGACGAGGCGGTGATGGTGACGCTGAAGATCGCGCGGTTCAACCCCGAGGCTCCCGACGCCGCAGGCTGGCAGAGCTTCCGGGTGCCGAGCCTGCCCTCCGACCGTCTGCTCAACCTGCTGCACTACGTCAAGTGGTACCTCGATGGCACGCTGACGTTCCGTCGGTCGTGTGCGCACGGCGTGTGCGGTTCGGATGCCATGCGCATCAACGGCGTCAACCGGCTGGCGTGCAAAGTGCTGATGCGCGACCTGCTGCCGAAGAACCCGAGCAAGAAACTGACGATCACCATCGAACCGATCCGCGGCCTGCCCGTGGAGAAGGATCTGGTGGTGAATATGGAGCCGTTCTTCGACGCGTATCGCGCGGTGAAGCCGTACCTGATCACCAGCGGAAACCCGCCGACGCGCGAGCGCATCCAGAGCGCGACCGACCGGGCGCGCTACGACGACACCACGAAATGCATCCTGTGCGCCTGC
>JBKPSU010000115.1:0-77468 GCA_046735135.1 Actinomycetota bacterium | reverse complement strand
TTTTCGCTCTGTCCACACACCGTGGGTGGTCACCCCGAATGTCGTGAAGGTCGCCAGATGGCGGGCCCAGTGCACCGCCGCATACTGCTGCAGAGCAACGAGCGACCGCAAAGTGTAAATCCTGAGCTGAAACATCGAATGCTATGCTCCTTCAATTGATTTCGGTTGGTGTGGATCTGTGGGCGTGGCGTCAGATCGTCAGCGCCACGCACAGGGCGGCCAGTGCCAGACCTTGCAGCATTGCGCGAGCGCCGATGATTCGGTCCCACTTTGCTTGCAGCACACCTCCATTGGGGAGCGCCTTCCCGGCGTCGGCGGCCGCTGTCAGTTGTCGATTGATTGGTGCGCTCACCTGTGTGTAGAGCACAAGCCAGACCAACAGCAGGACCAGTGCGGCCCCCGCCGCGATGGCCTGTGGCCAGTGTGCGGCCACCGTGGCCAGCGCCGCGGTTGTCGCGGTGGCCAGAACCCCGAGTATCCCGGGCACAGGCATTCGTCGGTCGCCGTATCGATGCACGCTCCCCATGACTGCGACCAGGGCGCGGTCGTCGACCAACGCCAAGGCCGGTCGCAGCACGATCGCGCAAAACACGTCGGTGCCATAGACGACCGCGGTACCCAGCACTGCGATGAGTGCGGCGGCAAAGATGATCAATTCCAAGGCCATTTCGAACCCCTGTCAGTCGAACTGCTAGCAGCGCTAACCCCGCTACTGCTAGCAACGCTAACCCTTGGTGTGGCGAGTGTCAATAGCAGCGCTAGTTTTACTAGCGGTGCTACCCTAGGGTATGGCCATTGAAGATCGACGTGAGCGTGAGCGGGCCGATCGCCGACAGCTGATCATCGCCACGGCCCGCAAGTTGGCCGAGGCAGAAGGCTGGGATGCCGTCACCACCCGCCGGCTGTCGACCGAGATCGAGTACAGCCAGCCTGTGTTGTACAAGCACTTCACCGGCATGGAACAAATCGCTGAGGCCGTCGCCGTCGACGGGTTCGGCGAGCTCGCCGATGTGCTTCGGGCCGCCCGCTCCGGCGCGGGCGAGACCAGCGACGCCCTGACCCGGATCGCACACGCTTATCTCGACTTCGCCCGCGACAGGCCGGCGGTTTACGACGCGATGTTCACCCGGGCGACCACCTTGCGCTTCGCTAGCCAGGACACACCGCCTCAGCTGACGGCGGCCTTCGCCGAACTGCGCCAAGCGGTGGGTGCGGTCGCTGACGAGAAGGACGCCGACGCGCTCACCGAGATGTTCTGGGCCGCGCTGCACGGACTCGTCACCCTTACTCGTGCCGGCCGACTACGCCCTGGCTACGATTCGGAGCGCCTCCGACTGCTCGTCAATGAGTTCACCAGCAGACGGGAAACGATTCGATCCGAGTCGACATAGCTGAAGCGGCGTCGGCGACGAGGTTCACCACTTCGCCGGTACAGGTCGAGGACGGACGACCTGCGGCCACCAGAACCATCGGCCGAGGAGCGCCGCAATGGAGGGCGTCATGAACGCGCGGATCACCAAGGTGTCGAACAACAGACCCATCCCGATGGTCGTGCCCATCTGGGCGACCACAACCATGGCGCTGACAGACATTGACATCATGGTGAACGCGAACACCAGGCCCGCGGCGGTGACGACAGATCCGCTGCCACCCATGGCGCGGATGATTCCGGTGTTGATGCCGGCCGGTATCTCCTCCTTCATTCGCGCCACCAATAGCAGGTTGTAGTCCGCGCCGACTGCCAACAGGATGATGACCGCCATCGCCATCACCATGAACTCCAAGTCCAAGCCCATCAGGTGCTGCCAGAACAGAACCGACAACCCGAAGGACGCGCCCAGCGACATCACCACGGTGCCGACGATGACGCCTGCTGCGACAACGCTGCGCGTGATGAGAAGCATCACGACGAAGATCAGTGACAGCGCGGCGGTGCCCGCGATCAGCAGGTCGTACTCGTTGCCGTCCCGCATGTCCTTGAAGGTGGACGCGGTGCCGCCGAGGTAGACCCGCGATCCCTCCAACGGCGTTCCCTTGATGGCTTCGAATGCAGCGTTCTTGATGGCCTCGATGCGCTCGATTCCATCGGCGCTGAGCGGGTCGTTTTCGTGGGAGATGATGAATCGGACCGCGTGGCCGTCCGGGGAGATGAAGTTGTCCATCCCGCGCTTGAAGTCTGCGTTGTCGAAGATCTCCGGCGGCAGGTAGAAGGTGTCGTCGTTGTGCGAGTCGTTGAACGCATCACCCATGGCGGATTGGTTCTCGTTCATCGCGAATTGCTGGTCCTGCTGGCTCGACTGAGTCGAGTGCATCTCCAGCATCATCCTCTGCATCTTCTTCATCGTCTCGATCTGTGACGGCATCATCGCCTGCAGCCGTGGCATCAGTGAGTCGAGTCGTTCCAAGTCCGGGAGCAGGGTCTGGATGTCTTCGGTCAAGGTGTCGGTGCCGTCGAGCGTGTCGAAGATCGCACGCAACGTATGGCAGACCGGGATGTCGTAGCAGTGCGGCTCCCAATGCAGGTAGTTGCGAACGGGACGGAAGAAGTCATCGAAATCGCCGATGTTGTCCCGTAATTCGGTGGTGTCGATCGTCGTGTCCCGAATCCTGGCCACCATGGAATGTGTGGTGGCGGTCATCTGTCCCATCAGCGAATTCATCTTCGTCATCGCGTCGATGGTCGTCTGCATCTCGTCGGCCTGCACGACCATGTTGTCCATGGTTTTCTGCGTGTAGGAGCGATTCATCTCCTGGAAGGTCCCGCTCATGCTCATTTGGGCCGGAATCGTGCTGAACTTCAAGGGTTTGCCTTCGGGACGGGTGATCGATTGCACCCTCCCGATGCCGGGAACCTTCGTCACGGCTTTGGTGATCCTGTCGATCACGAGGAAATCCGCCGAGTTGCGAAGGTCCTTGTCTGTTTCGACGAGCAGCATCTCCGGGTTCATCCGGGAGACGGGGAAGTGTCGTGCAGCCGCTGCGAACCCCTGTTGCGCAGGCAGGTCGGAGGGTAGGTACTTGCGGTCGTTGTAGCTGGGCCGGTAGCCCGGCAGGGTGAGTAGGCCGATCAGGGCGAGAAGGATGGTCATGGTCAGGATCCAGCCCGGCCACCGGACGATGGCGGCTCCAATGCGCCGCCAGAATCGAATCCGCATGGCGCGCTTGGGCTCTAACAGCCCGAAGTGGCTCGCGACGGTGATGATTGCGGGGCCGAGAGTCAGTGCGACTAGCACCGCGACCATCATGCCGACCGCGAGCGGGATGCCAAGCGTTTGGAAGTAGGGCAATCGGGTGAACGAAAGGCAGAACGTGGCGCCTGCGATCGTCATCCCCGAACCGAGTACGACATGGGCTGTGCCGCGAAACATTGTGTAATACGCGGACTCCCGGTCCTGCCCGACCGAGCGGGCCTCCTGGTATCGCCCGATCAGGAAGATCGCGTAGTCGGTTGTTGCGGCGATCGCGAGGGTCACCAAGAGCTGAGTCGCGAACGTCGATAGGCCGATAAAATTGTGGTAGCCGAGGAAGGCCACCACACCACGGGTCGCCGACAGGCTCAACACCAGAATCGTCAAAACGAGCAGCACAGTCATGACCGACCGGTAGAAGAACAGCAGCATGAAGATGATGACGCCGACCGTCACGAATTCGATGACTCTGACGCTGGCGTTACCTGCGTTCTCCTGATCGGCCTGTAGTGCGGGCCCTCCGGTGACGTAGACCTTGACTCCTGGCGGGGGAGTCAACCCATCGACGATCTTCTGGGCCGCTGTGACTGACTCATTGCCGAGTGCTTCACCCATGTTGCCGGCGAGATACACCTGCACGTACGCGGCTTTGCCGTCTTCGCTCTGCGCCCCGACCCTGGTCAACGGGTCGCCCCAGAAGTCCTGAATGTGCTGGACGTGCTTGGTGTCGGCGCGGAGCTTGGCGACCATGTCGTCGTAGAACCGGTGGGCGTCCTCGCCGAGGGGTGCATCGCCCTCCAGGACGATCATGGCCGAGCTGTCGGAATCGAACTCCTCGAAGTCTTTGCCGATGCGCATGATCGCGGCGACCGCCGGCGCCTCTTTGGGGGACATCGAGACCGCCTGCATCTTGCCGACGACTTCAAGCTGCGGCACGGACACATTCAGCAGCACGATGAGTGCTATCCAGCCGACGATGATGGGGACCGCCAGCCGTCGGATCCACCTGGCTACGCCGCTTCTACTCCGCTGCTGTTCGGCGCGGATGGCTTCGGTCGTCGGAGCGCTCACCAGGCGATCATTCTCTCAACGCACCAGTTGGGCATGACGGGGCTGGGACCTCCCTGCGGCGTTGCATTCAAGCACAGTCATATCAAACCGATTGCATGGCGAGGAGTGCCTCAACGCCGACATCCGTACTACGGGTGAACAGCCCGCGTGGGCCGCATAACTGGGCAAGAGGCGGGAGGGCACCCAGCCGATGCAATTGAGGCGGGAGTCGTGGCTGGTCAGACGACGTGGTTCTTCACTGGGGCAGGCGCCAGCCGTTCCGCACCAACGCGCAGAAAGTGCGGCTCACCGCGCGGAAGAGGACGAACGATGAGTCTCTAAGCGCCGCGCGTCTCGGATGTCCAGACTCGGCCGTCGTAGTAGCGCATCATGCGGTGATCGTTCTGGTCCGGGTACCAGCCTGGGGAAAGGCTTCCAGCCTGTGCAGGCTGCGAAGGTACGCGTTGTTGAACGACCGGCGGCTCGCGGTACGTGTCGCCCCGCGGCGCGAACGCCATGCGGACCGCCCAGATGACGACGGCAATTACGACAATGACGATCAGAAGCCAAATCAGCGAATTCAGCGATCCAGCAAGGTTGGACATTTCGATCCTTTCCCTGATGCGGTTGAACGCCCGCGCTGGCTAGAAGCCGGCGGACCAGGTCGGCAAGCTAGCAGCGCACGTGTTGAAGCGATTTGTGGCATGACCACACGCGGGGCAAGTGATGACAGGCACTCCGTAGTCCTCCTTGCCGCCAGCCCCCGACGGCTGCCGTCGAATACCCTGCGCTGTCGCCAGTCAAACGCGGCTCACCTCAGAGCGAGCGCGCTAGAGCTCGTGGCTATGTCTAGAGCTCGTGGGCTATGTGGTGTCGAGCAGCGCGCGCTCAACCGCGTCCAATACTTGACGGGTAGCGAACGTGACACCCGCCGGGCTTGTCGGTAGTGGTCCATCGAGTAGCAGAACCGCAAGACCGTGAACCGCTGACCAGGCCGCGATCGCGGCACCCGGCCGGAGTTCGGGCTCGAGCAGTCCCGCGGTGACTGTTTCGTCAAGCACCCGACCGAGTACCTCCAATGGCTCAGGGCTTCCGGAACCATCGTCGGCTTCGGCTGCCACCTCGGACGTGGCGGGATGAGCGGTGAAGGCTGTGCGGAACAGTCCGGTCCGGGTCAGTGCGAAGTCGACGTACGCAGTGCCGACCGCCCGCAGTCTCTTGCGTGGATCCTTGGTGCGGCCGACCCGCCGACTCATTTCCTTTGCCAGCTCGTGCCGGGCGTGTGCCGACACCTCAGCCAGCAGTTCTTCGCGGTCCCGGAAATGGCGGTAGGCCGCTGAATGGGAAACGCCGGCTGCTCGCGCCGCTTCCCGAAGGATGACCCGATCGGGTCCGCCTTCGCTCGCCAGGGCGATGCTCGCCTCGATCAAGGCCTCACGAAGCGCTCCATGGTGGTACGGCCGGCCCTGATCTCGTTCGGCGTGCGTCGAACTCATCATCACAGGATCCCACACCAGCAGCGGTGTTGACAGCGGTCACATTGGGTTGCATACTGACTATGTGACCAGTGGTAACACTGAGGCTGGTCGTCAAACACCGACTGGAAGGAATGATTCCGATGGCGAACAAACCTGTGCTGGTTACCGGCGCAACAGGCAAGATCGGCGGCGCTGTCGCCAGGCAACTATTGGAAAAAGGCGTACCGACAAGAGCTTTGGTCCATCGCATCGACGCTCGTAGTGACCAATTACGTGCGCAGGGCGCCGACGTTGTTGTTGCCGACATGTTCGACATCCAGCAGGTTCAGTCAGCGTTGGATGGAGTCGACAGGCTGTTCTTCAATTCGCCATATCATCCGCACGCGCTCGACAGCGCTGTCGCATTTGCCGTCGGAGCACGGCGTTGCGGCGTGCAAGCGGTGGTGGCCCTGGGGCAGTGGCTCGCAAGCCCGAATCACCCGTCGTTGATGACCCGGCAGGCATGGTTGATCGACAAGCTCTTCCAATTGGTTCCAGATACCGCCCACGTGGCAGTTGATCCCGGCTTCTTCGCGGACAACTATTTCACCGTCCTTCCCGTCGCCGCTCAGCTCGGGGTACTGCCGATGCCGACGGGGTTGGGTCGCAACGCTCCTCCGTCCAACGAGGACATCGCGCGCGTCGCCGTCGGCGCGTTGCTCGACCCGCGCCGTCACGACGGGCGTGCCTACCGGCCGACCGGGCCAAAGATGTTGTCGGGGAACGATATCGCCGAGGCGGTGGGAGAAGCGCTCGGGCGTCGAGTGCACAATGTCGACATCCCGCCACGACTGTTCCTGCGTGCCGTACGCGTCAACGCCAAGCGACTTGGCGCCGATCTGTTCTTCCAGTCAAGCCTTCGCCACTACCTGCCTGAGTACGCCCTGGGAACGTGGGAATTCGGCGGCCCGACGACCGACGTTCGTGACGTCGCCGGCGTCGAACCCGAGGACTTCTTGACCATCGCCCGCCGATACGTCGGCGGCCCCGAATCTCAGCGCACCGCGCGAAACCTGTTGCGCCAACTGTGGCAGTTCACGTTGTCCTCCGTTGTGCCGATGTCGCGACTAGACGAATTTGAGCACAAGCAGCAACATCCACAGCCCGCGCTGACTCAATATTCCGGATTGTCGGAACTATGGCGCGCCGAGCACGCGGCCGCCATCGACGGATTCAACCCTGAGCGCAACACGACAGTGGAGAAACCGTCGATCAACCGCGGCTCCGAGAACGTCGCATAACACTCGAGGCGAGGAAAGTACAGACATGACCACTCCCAGAGTCACCGCCCAGTACGCCACAGGCGTGTCGCAGCAGAACATCGAACGAGCCCTGCTCGACGCCGGCAAAGACCTCGATCACCTGACATCCGCAGACCTCGGACCGCTCGAAGACTTCCACACGATGGGGCGTTATGCCACAAGCCAATTGGTCGACCTCGCTGGGCTCACCGGTGACGACAAGGTGCTCGACGCCGGCACCGGCATCGGTGGCACCGCGCGGCTGGTCGCCGATCGCTTCCAATGCCACGTCACAGCGGTCGACCTGACCGAAGAATTCTGCGAAACAGCCCGCTGGCTCAATCACCTTGTCGGACTCGGCGACACCATCAGCGTTCGGCAGGCAGACGTGACTGAACTGCCTTTCGGCGATGCCACATTCGACGTCGTCTTCAGCCAGCATGTGCAGATGAACGTGGCCGACAAGCCTGCGCTGTACCGCGAGGCACGCCGGGTGCTGGTCGATCGCGGCGTCCTCGCCGTCTGGGACATCGCGGCCGGTGATTCGGGCCCCCCGACTATCCGATGCCGTGGGCCGATCGACCCGCGGTGAGCCACCTGGCCACACCCGATCAACTACTTGCCGCGATGACGTCCGCGGGATTCGCGGTCGAAATCTGGAACGACCAGACCGACGAGGCGGCCGAGCTGATGCGAACGATGTTGACGTTGCCGCCCCACCCGCTCGGACTGCACGCATTCGTCACCGACTTTGAACAGAAAGCCACGAACCTCACCCGCGCACTGTCCGACGGCCGACTGAGAGCGATCCAAGGCGTCGCCCGCGCCGTCACTTAAGACGCTTGGTGCGATCGCTCACACGGGTTCTGGTACCTGAGCTTGCGTTCGCAGCTTGGCCAGGGAGCGGGCCAGCAGTCGTGACACATGCATCTGCGATATTCCGAGACGTTCAGCGATCTGGGTCTGCGTCATGCTCTCGAAGAAGCGAAGCCGTAGGACGATCTGCTCGCGTTCCGATAACGCCGCCAGAAGTGGGCGGACCACCTCGATGTCGAGCACCTTGTCCAAGTTGGCGTCGAGGTCGCCGAAGACCTTGCTCAACGGCTGTCCGTCGTCACTCCCGCCAGGGTTGGCGGGCGCGTCGGAGGACAGCGTGGAATACGCGCTCGACGCCATCTGCGCCTGCACAACCTCTTCTCGGTCGACGCCCAAATGGTCGGCGATCTCGCTGGCTGTCGGGGCGCGCCCCAATTGGTGCGACAAGGTTTCACGAGCGGTTCTCAATTGCGGATTGAGATCCTTCAGGCGGCGCGGAACCTTGACCGACCAGCCGTGATCGCGGAAGTGTCGGCGCACCTCGCCCATCATGGTCGGTACGGCGAAGGCCAGGAACTCTGCACCTTTCTGCGGGTCGAATCGATTCACCGCCTGGATGAGCCCGACGCGTGCCACTTGAACGAGGTCGTCGTACGGCTCGCCGCGGCGGCTGAAGCGGCGGGCGATGTGATCGGCCAACGGCAGACAGCGCGAGATGATCAATTCGCGCTGGCGCCGGTATTCGGCCGACTTCGCGTCCAGTGTGGCGAGATGACGGAACATGTCCGTCACATCGGTGTACTCAGATGTTGGCTCCGACATGATCCGAACAGCCCTTCGCCGTGTTTGGTGGGACGGCTCGGGCTGAACCTGAAATCGCGCGCGAGGCGAATACTCGCGGCTTCGATGGCCTCCGACCGGCGTCGGGTGACCGATGGCTCAAGAATACGCCCTAACCGCTCCGATCAGCGAAACCGGCGGTCAAGAGCGGGTCTCCGCCTCCAAGACCCGTTATGGATCACAGGAAGCTATTGGCCGACCTGAGCTGTCGCGCGTGATGAGTCCGCGCTGCTCGAAAGCATTCAGCCAGTGGGACATCGGCCACCAGCCCCATCGTTGGTAGAAAACCGTAGCGTTGCGCACGATGTCGACTACATGCTCCACCGGGGGATCCGACACCGGGTGGAACTGGTGATACGCGTGTGCGCCCCCGATCCATCGCATCGGAACACCTGCGCTGCGTGCCGTCTGCGCGAAGTCCGTGTCCTCGGCGCCGTAGCCGCGGTACTGCTCGCAGAAGCCGCCGACGGTGCGCCATGTCGAAGAGGTCACCGCGAAGGACAGCGACCAAAACAACTCATAGTCGGTGCTGGCGACGACGTCGTCGTCGCGGGGCGCCGGTCGTGCCGGGTGCGGCCTGGTCATCGGCTCCAAATCCGGGGGGTAGCCGACTTCGGTGTCTTGCGGTGGCGGCAGATAGGTGACCGGTCCACACAGCAGCGCCTCCCGGTGCTCGGGGTGGTCGCAGACCTCGTGATAGCGGCGAAGCATGTTTCGGCCCGGTATGCAGTCGACGTCGAGAAATATCAGCAGTTCTGCACCGCTGTTCATGGCGGCGACCGCCCCCATGTTGCGCGCCGACGCGACTGGAAGAGGTCCCGGAGCACTTTCGAAGTGCACTACGTGTGCCGTGTTGCCGCCGGCGGCCACTACATCGCTCACCACCGCATCATCAATCGCGACGACGACGTGCAGATCGGGCAGCCTTGTGCTGCTGCGAATTCCCTTCAGCTGCCGATGTAGGTGCAACGCGCGCCCGCGCGCCGTGGTGATGATGGCGCTTCTCATAGGGTGGCGGGCTCCGCGTATCGACTCGCAGTGGTCTCGATGGCCTGCGCGGCACGCGCGGCGGCGCCGGCGGTGCGCCAAAGGTCCCATCTGCCCGGGTCGGAAGCTCGCGCCCGACCCATAAGAGCCCGCAAGGTGTCAGCGTCGGGCCAGCCAGAGGTTGCGACTGCAAGACGATGCGTGCGGAGCGTGTCGGCGGTCACGCACTGCTCGTTGAATGGACGCGACTGAGGTATGACGATCGCCGGGCGACGTGCCGCGGCGACGTCGGCGACGCAATTTTGTCCGGCGTGGGTTATGACGACATCGGCGGCGCAGATGTCTGGCCAAGGATCCCCGGTCCTGGGGCCGCGCTGCACACCCAGTGTCCTCCAAGCGATCTCGGGAACCAAGATGGCTGTCGCATCGACCGTCGCTTGGTCGAAATCGCATCCGCCCCGCCCACCGAGAACAAGCACCGAGGCGCGGTCGCCTGTCGGCGACAACACCTCGCGCTCCCCGAAGCGGGTGATGCCGCCGACATAGCTGGTCTTGGCGGCGTAGTCGCGAAGCCATTCCGGCTCGTAGAGTTCTTGCGGCCAAGCCGCGACGATGTGATCGGCGAGTTGGTGGACCAAAGCATGTGGCGCGTCGGTACGGTCGCCGGGCATCGTCATGACGATCACCGGCACACCGAGCAGTCGGACAAGAAGCGCGACTTCGACCGACACGTCGACGACCACGGCTGCTGGTCGCGTTTCCTCGATCCATCGGGCGATGAGTGCCATCCGCGACTGCAGCCCATCATCGTGATGCGGAACCCAGTGCAGTGCACCGTGTGCCGACGGTTGTGCGGGTTCGGTTCCCTCGTCGTCACGCGGGAGCGGAAGGACGCTCGTGAACGAGTGCGGGCTCGGGATGTCCAGCGACGTCAACGCAACCACAGGTTGACGAAGATGAGCGCAAATGCTGATGGCCCGATTGAGATGGCCGGAGCCGTGATGGTGGACGTAATAGCCGATCATGGGGTTTCTCGATTCGATCATCGATCGTTCTTCGGTAGAGGTCGAGGTATGCATTGACCATTGCGTCGGCTGAACAGGAGGCAACGGCGTGCCGATGAACCTCGAATCGGTCCAGCGCCATTGCCGCCGGTATTTCATCGGCCATCGCCTCGACGTCATTGGGTGCGACGAGTCGCCCGCTTCGTGGTGACAGTATTTCGGGTATCCCGCCACACGCGAACGCCACGACGGGCGTGCCGCACGACATCGCTTCGGCGACCACCAGTCCGAACGGCTCGTGCCATACCGGTGTGACCAGTGCGGCGGCAGAGCGACCCACCAGCCAGGCCAGCTCGCTTTGGTCGAGATGCCCCGCATAATGGATGCTGCCGCCAAGCGCCGGGGCGATGGAGTTCCTGAAATACTCTGTGTCGCTTACAGGTCCGGCCAGAACCAGCGGCAGGCCTGCACGCCGCGCGGCCGTGATCGCCAAGTGCGGCGCCTTCTCTGCGGTGATACGTCCGAACCACACCAGGTTCTCACCGCCGGGTCCCAGCGGCCACCGCCGAAAGTCCACGCCGTTTGGCACCACGGTCACATCGGGCGCGGCGTGGCGCCATGAATTGGCGGTGTGCCTGCTGACTGCGGCAAACCGGGTTCCGGCACCACCGGCTACATCGAGCGCGGACTCCAACCACGGTGTGGGCGGGGTGTGCAGTGTGGTGATCATGGGTGTGTCCAGCATGGGAGCCATGGCGACGGGCAGGTGGTGCAGGCTGTGGTTGTGGACGATGTCGTAGCCGCTGCAGGGATCGGCCAGCTGGATCATCAGGTTCAGATAGGCATGGTGATCGGCCATGAACGCCTTCGGCGACGCTGACGGATCCGCTTGTGCGGCAGCGGAGATGGTCAATTCCCGTACCACAATCTCGCTTTGGTCATGATTGAGGTCCGAGCCCGAACCCGCAAACAACGAGACTTCGTGGCCTCTGTCGACCAACGCCCGCGTCAGATGCCAAATGTGTGCTTCAAGGCCCCCTGCGAACGGCTGACGCACAGGGAAGCGGTTGGAAGCGATGACTGCAACAGACAGCCGTGCGCTCATTGCAGAACAGCCTCGTAGATGTCGCGATGCGCTCGCGCGATCCCGATCCGTTCGATGCGGCGTTCCGACCAGCGGGCCCGAGGAGCGTCGTTGCCGGCCGTCCACCGGTCGTACTGTGTTTGGACTGCGCGGTACAACGAGATCGGGTCGAAAGATCTCTCAGTGAAGTCGAAGGCTTCGCATGGCCGTTGCTCGCTGTAAAAGCCGCATGTCGGTACGACTGCCGCGGTGCCAAGGTCGAAACAAGCCTCCAGCCAACCTGAGTGGGTGCCGAAACGGTAGGGCAGCACGGAGACCGAAACCGACGAGAGGTAGTCCCACAGTTCGTCGTCGGTGAAGTAAGGGTGCACGCAAACCGCGACGCGGTTATGCCGTCCGTATGCAAGTAACTTGGCACCGAGTTCTGGTGCATACCAGTGGCTTTCGGGGTCAAAGACCTCGTCGTGAATGTTGAGCTGCAACACCCCGTCGGGCAGTGCTTCGACGACGGGGACGAGCGTAGCCATCACCGGCAACAAATCCATGTTGGCGCGCACGCTCTTGGCGTGTACAGCGACGACGAACCGATTTGCTCTGGGGCGCGGTCGTCGGATCCTGGCGCGGTCCAGCACGTGGGGATGCGGAAGCACCTCGGCGCTTCGACCCCAGCGCTGTGACACGGCGCGGGCCGCGCCGGGCGTGAGGGTGATGAGGGCATCGGCTGCGCCGACGAGAACGTCCTGCTGCTTATCGTGTGGGGTGGGTTCGCTGTGGTGGGGGTTGCGCAGGTCATGCACCGTATAGATCAAGGGCTTGCGGTGCCGTTCGAGTTCGTCGACCACTCGTCGCAAGTCGTCGGGGGCGATCGCGTCGAAACCGAAATGCACGTGAAATACGTCGAACTGGTCGCGGTTGGCGGTGACCCACCCCGGCTCGAGCATCACGGGCGGCCACCAACCACCCGGAACTTTCCGCCCATCCGCCGGCACCGGATCCGACAGCCGCATCACACCGTCGCCTTTTCCCGGGTCAGCGAGATGGCGGACGTATACGTGAGACGCGGGTACCGAGGCCACTCGCAACACGTCACTCCTCATCGGTCTTCGACTGGGGAGCACTCGCCGCGCAGTTTCGATACAGCCCTCGAGGCGACTGCGGCAAGTCCCCGCGATCGCTGTAGGTACTGCGCTGAAGCTAGTACCCGGGAGCGCGCCGCGAAAACCTGGATTTGGCACCAATTCACATGGGTACAAGACCGTTTCGAGCCGCGCCGCCGGGGTACTCGGCCGCTGTTCACCCGTCAGCGGGCGAGCGACTGCGTTTGCCATGCCTAGCCGCTGACGAAAGGCAAACCGAGTTGGCACCGGTCTAGGTGATGTTGGCCTCCGGAGAAGGAAGCTATATCTCCGGTGCGCGGATCGCAGTCACCGGCGGCCGGCAAGCGCGGTAAGACGTCTCGGGGTTGTCACTTCGTGCTTTCACGGTGTTCGACTCCAACGGCTGCGGTCAATTCGTCACGCGAACGGCGCAGATCCGGGTTTTCTGCGCCCAGATCCTCCATCAGGTCGGCCAGGGCAACGGCGATTGCATTGAGCTTGCGTTGGGTGGCGTTCTCGGCGCGTGTCTCGGTGTTCTGCAGCAGCGCCACCAGGAGGAACGTGATCGTGGACGTGAACGTGTTGATGACCAGCGCCCAACCCTGGACGCTCGGCCAAAGCCAGAATGTCGGCACCCAGATCAGCACCAGCAGTGCGCAGAATCCGAAGAACCACGCCTTGGACACTCGCTCGCTGGTGTAGGTGGCGAATCGGTCGAACAGCGACAGACGTCGATCGACGTGTGACGGCATCTTCGCAGAATCTTCGGACTTGGCCATTGTGAGCTCCGGTGTCGACGCAAATCGGTAACCCTCGCATACCCGGGTGCACGCGCTGGGAACATCGCGAACTTCCCCTGACACGTTCGCTTGAGACGGTGGGATCCGGGTATTGCCAGCGTCATCAGCCCAAACGTCGCTGAAGACTCGATTAGGAGTATCCATGCCACCTCGCCGCAAGCCCGACCAAACCGCGCCCAATCGAACCAGCCCGACGGGCAACACCAACGGCGAGGCCGCAGACTACGACCCCCGCGCCCAGTCCGGGAAGTACCTGACCACGGCGCAGGGGTTGCGGTTGCCCGACACTGATCACTCGCTCAAAGCCGGCGATCGCGGCCCGTCACTTCTCGAGGACTTCCACCTTCGGGAGAAGATCACGCATTTCGATCACGAGCGCATTCCCGAGCGCGTCGTGCACGCCCGTGGCGCCGCTGCGCACGGTGTGTTCGAGTCCTACGGCACTGCGTCGTTGTTCACCAAAGCGGGCTTCCTCGCACGGAAGGGAAAAAAGACAGAAGTCTTTTGCCGTTTCTCCACGGTGCTTGGATCCCGCGGATCCGCGGACACCGTGCGCGACACTCGCGGTTTCGCGGTCAAGTTCTACACCGACCAGGGCAACTTCGATCTCGTCGGCAACAACATGCCGGTGTTCTTCATTCAGGACGGCATCAAGTTCCCCGACATCATTCACGCCGGCAAGCCTCACCCCGACCGGGAGATTCCTCAGGCGCAGTCGGCACACGACACATTCTGGGATTTCGTGTCGCTGCACACAGAAGCAACCCATCACGTTTTCTGGAACATGAGCGACCGCGGGATTCCCCGCTCCTTCCGCACCATGGAGGGCTTCGGCGTGCACACGTTCCGGCTGATCGACAAGAAGGGGAAGTCCAGCTTGGCCAAGTTTCACTGGAAGCCTGTCGCCGGTGTGCACTCATTGGTGTGGGAAGAGGCGCAGATCGCGGCCGGTTGCGACCCGGACTTTCACCGCCGCGACATGGCCGACGGCATCGAGGCCGGTGCCTTTCTCGAGTACGAGCTTGGCGTCCAGGTCATGCCCGATGACGGATCCGACAGCTACGAGGGCATCGACTTGCTCGACCCGACCAAGATCGTGCCCGAGGAGATGGTCCCGGTACAGCTGATAGGAAAGCTGACCTTGAACCGCAACCCCACGAACTATTTCGCCGAGACGGAGCAGGTGGCATTTCACACCGGCAACCTCGTGCCGGGAATCGAACCGACAAATGACCCACTCATGCAGGCGCGGCTGTTTTCCTACCTTGACACACAGCTCACCCGGCTCGGAGGCCCCAACTTCACTCAGCTGCCGATCAACCGCCCGCACTGTCCGGTCAACGACATGCTGCGCGACGGCATGCACCAAACCGCGATCCATACCGGACAGGCACCCTATCGTCCGAACAGTGTCGATGACGGTGAGCCGCTGGTAGCAGACGCCGAGCAGGGCGGCTACGTGCAGACTCCGCGCCTTGTCGACGGACCGACCGTCCGTGCGCAGCCGGCGTCGTTCGACGATCACTTCACCCAAGCGGCGATGTTCTACCGCAGCCTCAGCTATCTCGAGCAGGTGCACGTCATCGAGGCGTTCACCTTCGAGCTCGGGAAGTGTTACGAGCAGACGATCAAGGAACGACAGCTCGAAGTGCTGGCCAACGTCGATGCCGAACTGTGCAAGCAAGTGGCTATCGGACTGGGCTTGCCGGCACCGAAAGGTAAACCGCCACAAGACGTGTTCCTGTCCTCCGCACTATCGCAGATCGTCGATGTACCGGGACCGATCGACGGTCGAAAGATCGGCATCATCGCCGGTGCGGGCTCGGACTTGGCCGGGGTCGCGAAGCTGGTGACTGCGATTGAACGCCTCGGTGCGACGCCATTGGTGACGGCTCCGTTCGGTGGGGTGCTCAAGTCGGGACGGCGCAGTGTGATCGTCGAACGGACCCTGCTGACCGCGCGCTCCATCGAATACGACGCGGTTGTGGTCGCAGCCGGAACGGCGCCGTCCAACGACATCAAGCTGGTTGTGTTGCTGCAGGAGGCTTTTCGGCATTGCAAACCGCTGGGCGCCTGGGGCGACGGCACCTCCGCGCTCGAAGCGGCGGGCATCGACGTCGACTCGCCCGGCGTACTCGTCACAGAAGGTGTGGACAAATCGTTCACCGATGCGCTGGTCAGTGCGGTCGGATTGCACAGGGTGTGGGATCGCGCGGTCGATGTGATGGCCTCGGAGGTGGCGCCGGCGAAGTAGGAAAGTGCGGTCGGCGAGGACACCGCGATGTGTCGAGGGGCAGAAGCCGTCCAGAAGCTTTGTCTTCGTTGAAAACTCGCTGTAGGCGCGCCATGCGCAGATGAATGCAAATCTGCGGTCGGCGCAACGTGTGATCTTGGTTACTGGTGGGTACTACCAGGTCATGACGACGCTGCCCCGGCCGGGACGCTCGCGATGACTCCGAAGCTTCGTGACGTGGCACGGTGGAGCGTCAAACCGGCGAAGAACGTAGAGACCGCGGTCACTCCCAAGGTCAACGTGCTGCGCGGTCTAGCGGCGCGAGCCACCACGCCGCTGCTTCCCGACGACTACCTCAGACTGCTCAACCCGCTGTGGACGGCGCGGGAGCTTCGCGGTGAAATCGTCGACGTACGTACCGAGACGGCGGACTCCGCCACGGTCAAGATCAAGCCGGGCTGGGGATTTTCGGCCAACTACAAGCCTGGCCAGTATGTGGGCATCGGGTTGCGGGTCGACGGCCGCTGGCACTGGAGGTCGTACTCGCTCACATCGGTTCCCGAGCGGAACAACAAACACATCACGATCACAGTGAAGGCAACGCCCGAGGGCTTCCTGTCCACCCACCTGGTCAACGGCGTCAAACCGGGCACAATCGTGCGGCTCGCGGCGCCCAAGGGCGACTTCGCGTTGCCCGACCCCCCGCCGCCGATGGTCCTGTTCATCAGCGCCGGCAGCGGTATCACCCCGCTGATGGCGATGCTTCGCTCGTTGACCGCCCGCGGACAGAGCCCGGACATCGTGCACCTGCACTCCGCGCCGTCGGCAGAGTCCGTGATCTTCCACGACGAACTGCAGGACCTGGAGGCCGCTCAGTCGGGCTACCGCCTGCACCTCCAGCTCACCCAGGAGGACGGCAAGCTCGACTTCGACCACCTCGACGAACTCGTGCCGGACTGGCGAGACCGGCCCACCTGGGCCTGCGGTCCCACACCCATGCTCGACGCGGTCGAAGGCGTGTGGGATGGCGCCGGGCTCTCAGACAACCTGCACATGGAGCGGTTCACCATCGCCCGTACCGACAAGGGCGGCGAGGGGGGCACGGTCACATTCGAGATCTCGGACAAGTCCATCGAGATCGATGGCGCCACATCGCTTCTGGAAGCCGGTGAGAAGGTAGGAATCCAGATGCCGTTCGGCTGCCGGATGGGAATCTGCCAGACCTGCGTGCTGCCACTCGAATCCGGCCATGTCCGCGACTTCCGGTCCGGGGACGAGCACGGGCCCGGGGATCGCATCAACACGTGTATCTCCACCGCGTCCGGCGACTGCACGCTGAAAATCTAGGGGGACATCGTGGCCATCACCGATATCAAGGCGTACGCACATCTCACGCCTGAGGACGTCGAAGCACTCGCGCGGGAGCTGGACGCCATTCGGACTGACATCGAGGAGTCGCGCGGAGAGCGCGACGCTCGCTACATCCGCCGGGCAATCCAGCTGCAACGCGGCTTGGCGGCAGGTGGCAGAGCCGTCCTGTTCGCCAGCCGCAACAAGGTGGCGTGGGGCGTCGGGACAGCAATGCTGGGTACCGCCAAGATCATCGAGAACATGGAACTCGGGCACAACATCATTCACGGGCAGTGGGACTGGATGAACGACCCCGAGATCCACTCCACCGAATGGGAGTGGGACACCACCTCACCGAGCGTGCACTGGAAGAAGTCACACAACTTCATCCACCACAAGTACACGAACGTCGTTGGACTCGACGACGACATCGGTTACGGAATCATGCGGCTCACACGCGACCAGCGGTGGGAGCGGTGGATGATCTTCAACCCCGTCATCAACCTCACTCTGGGCACTCTTTTCGAATGGGGTGTCGCCGCGCACGGTCTCGAGACGACGAAATACCGCAAGGGCGAGAAGTCTTTGGCCGAGGTCCGCAAGGATCTTCGAATCATCGGCAAGAAGGTCGGCAAACAGGTAGGCAAGGACTACATCGTGTTCCCGGCGCTGACGGGACGCAACTGGAAGCACACGCTGGGCGCCAACGCAGTCGCCAACTTGATTCGCAACTACTGGTCGTACATGGTGATCTTCTGCGGGCATTTCCCCGACGGTGCAGAGAAGTTCACCAAGGAAGAGTTCGAGAACGAAACCCAGGCCGAGTGGTACCTACGACAAATGTTGGGGTCGGCCAACTTTCACGCGGGCCCACTGATGGCCTTCATGAGTGGCAACCTCTGCTACCAGATCGAGCACCACCTTTTCCCTGATCTGCCGAGTAACCGTTACGCCGAGATCAGCGAACGGGTGCGGGCGTTGTGCGACAAGTACGACTTGCCCTACACGACGGGATCGCTGGGCCGTCAGTACATGCAGTCGTTCTGGACCATCGCGAAGCTGGCCCTGCCCAACAAGCTGCTGAAGGCCACGTCCGACGACGCGCCGGAGACGAACTCCGAGTTGAAGTTCCGCATCCGCGAGGGGGTACGGGAGAGCTTCGGCCTCGACCCCGCTACCGGCAAACGTCGCGGACTGCGCACGGCGGTACGTGAACTCAAAAACGGGGCACTCGCCACGGCGTGACCGCAGGCGCGGTGAATCGAGCTCAACTCTGTGCCAGTTGTGCCGTAGTTGATCGGTGGCTTGCTGTTTCCTGTTGGGCGGCTACAGCTGCACTGTGAATGTGCTAGAGAATCACTATAGATTTGTGTCGCAAGCACTTTCACAGGCAGACGCATCCACTTCATCAGGCTTCGGGAATACCGTGGTTGTCTGCGCAAAGTCGGTGTGCAGCCGATCGGAAGGAGCAACTGCGGTGCCTAGACTCGCTTCTCAGATATGCCTGGCCGCTGGCGCGTGCGCGGTGATCGCTGCCGCACCAATCGGATCGGTGGCGCTTCTCCAAAGCGCTGGATCGACGCTCGGTCCGCTCAGCACGGGAAGTACCGAAACGGAGACGACGCCATCGACTGTGCCTGCGATCCCGATCGCCGTTCCCGCCATCAAGGGTCCCGCGCCATTGCCCAAGGAAGAACAAGGTCTGCCGTAACTCTTCTAACCGGTCAGGTCGTTCACCGGTCCTGTGCGGGTCAGTGGGCGAGTCCGGCGACCAGGTTGATCGTCACCGCGAGGATGATGGCGCCGAAAAGGTACGACAGGAGGGCCTGGCGTAGCGCAGTGGCGCGAATCGAATGCGTTTTCAGATCCGTGTCGGAGACCTGATAGGTCATGCCGATCGTGAACGCCAGGTAGGCGAAATCGCCATAAGCCGGCGCATTGCTCTGGTTGAAATCAATTCCAGGTTTGTCGCCACCGCCACCGTAGAAAAGCAATGCGTACCGCACTGTGAAAATGGTGTGCACGACGAACCATGCCGCAGCCACACTGCCGACTCCGACGAGGCTCGCAATCTCGGCGTTTGCACCCTTTGCCGAGCCGGCCATGTACAAGTACGCCACTCCGAGCAGACTGGCCACACTCGCGCCGAGAACGAGGACGTCGGTCATCACCCGTGTCGGATCCTCCCGCGTCACGTGGGATTCCGTGCGGGATGGGGTCATCCGCCCGATGACACACCACGTCCACGCCAGGTACACAGCGGCACCAGCGATCCACCCGCACGCCGGTGCGTACGTCCAAGCCACCGATGCGCCTACGCACACGGCCACGCCGACGCCGAAAATCGCCGCGACGACGGCCCGAACAGCGGCGGGGCCGTCGCGCCCCAGGATGCTCATGTGGTCAAGTTTGGCAGCCAGCACCGTTGATTGCCGCGTATCGAGCCAACAGCGGCCACATTTACGCCTTCATGTCCGAGCAGATCGGCAGCTTGAAACCTGCTGCCACACAGCTTGTTACAAGCTTTCGTGGATGACCGTGGCCGCAAATCCTGCTAGAACCACACTTTTCGACCGCCGACCGGGCGGCCAACCGCGCCGAGAATCCACAGGATGATGCCTATCACCACGAGGATGGCGCCGATGGTGTAGAGGATCGACAGGCTGGTGAAGTAGCCGATGACTAACAAGATGATACCGAGGACGATCATGGTCATTCCGATCCGGTGCGTAGGAGCTATGGACTAAAGGAATTGCCAGATTCGCCAAGTCCAAACCACGTCACTGGTCGTCCTATGCGAGATGCGTAATAATCCGTTGCCCAAACAGGTTCGGCGGCGTTCCAGCAGAAAGTCCTACTGGAGGCAAGCTTTCGCACGCCGGGCCAGTGTTAGCGCCCGTCAGGACTCGTCGTCTTCGTCGTCCTTGTCCTTGTCCCCGTCTTTGTCTTTGTCGTCCTTCTCATCTTTGTCCCGGTCTTTGTCCTCGTCGTCCTTGTCCCGGTCCTTGTCGTCTTTGTCTTTGTCTTTGTCGTCCTTATCGGCATCTTTGCGTTCGTCGTCGTCGCTGTCGGTGCCTTCCTCCGCCTTACCTGCGAACTTGTTCAAAACCTCAGCGAGTTTGCGAGCTTGATCGGGTTCCAAAGAATCCTCGAACAGCCGCTCATTGCTTTCCGACATACGACGGAGGAACACCTCGTTGTCTTTGGTGCCGACATCCCATCGGCCCCCTTCATCACTAGCCATTTGATGCAACCTTTCCGACGTGACGACACCTGAACTTGAGGGTTTCCCGCGCTGCTGCATCGCCAACCATTTCTCGCAAGCCTCCCTCAGGGATTCGACAGCTGTCACACAGTTGTGAACCGAGTAGTCCGCCACTCGTTACGAAGTTCTCGACCGGGTCGATATTTATTGAGATCGGTAGCCAGTCCTGCGGTGTGTACTCGACCGCACAGGTAACTGCCCAGGGTCGGGCTCGAGAAAGGACTCGATGAATCGCATTGGACGATTGGCGACAACCGTGCTGGCATCTGGCGGTCTTGGCCTGGCCGCGTTCGGCCTCGGTGCCGGCACCGCCCACGCCATCCCGATCGGGGGCGACCAATGGTGCCCGGGGGAGCCACCCATGCGCCCGGAGTTGATGCAGCAACTCGCTGCCCTGCCCGGCGGCTTGAGCGTCTGCCAGGACTGGTACTTCGGCCCGGACGGGAACGCCGTCGGGGGAGATCCCGGTCCAGGGAAGCCGCCGAACAAGTTTCCCCTGCAAGCGCCTCCTCCGGCCTCAGACTGGACACCGCCGCCGTATTGCCCGCCATGGGCCACGATCTTCAGCGGTCCAGCGGAATGCGGCGGCCTCTGACAGACTGTTTTCGTCCGCGCCGGAACGGCGATTGGCGACGTTGCGAAAGTGCTACGTTTCCGAGCGTGGGCGACCAGCCTGATCAGGAGCCGAGTGACGTGGCGTTGACTCTGTTGGCAGACCAAGGGTTTGACGCGACGTCGATGGCGCAGATCGCCGAGGCAACCGGGATCCCGGCCGAGGATGTCATCCGCACGATCGGGACCAAGGAATCGGTTGTGTTGAACGTCGCCGGTGCGATGCTCACCGACGTCGTCAAAGCGTTGGCCGATGTCGACCCGCAGACACCGGTGGTCGAGGCACTGTTGGCGGCACATTCCTCAGTGCTGGTCGACGTGATCGCCGGGACCGGCCCGGTCACGCTCGAACAGATGAAGAACATGAGCATCGCGATCACGTCGTCGCCCGATCTGCAGAAGAAGGTGGCCGCTCAACGCGTCGAAATGCTTTCGGGCGTGCTGTCCGATCACTTCGGGTCATCGATGGCGGATCGCAGTGTGCAGCACGGGCTCAAAGTCTGGTCGGCCGTCCTGGCGGCGACCTATATGGACGTGCTGGACAAACAGGGCCGCTTTGACCCCGGCGTCAATGCCGAGACGCCAGAGAGCATGCGCGACAGGCTCAATCGGTCTTTCCGCATCATCACTGGTCGGCCAACGGACGCGCTGTAGTCAATCTGCTGGCAGGCGTGTCGATCCCAAGAACAGTCACATCGAACAGGACTTCACACTTCGCGGTGGCGCCTGGGAGGCCTGGGGATCGGACGGGCCGACTTCACCGCTCGACTACCTCGCCGATCTCAGCGCGTTCCCTGTCGGCACCTTCATGGCCGCCGGTACCGGCTTTATGCAAGTCAACGCCGATGACAGAGTGAAAAAGGTTTTTCCGCCATAACTCTGGCTGCCACGCTGCGATCTCACGGGCGTGAGCATAATGCGCAAAACACCAAAATCGCAGGTTGCGCGGCTTGTGCGCACAAGCGAGCCACCAGCCTCAGCCGTCCGTAACTTCAGGCTCAACGATGACGGGAACCTCCCGACATCAGCACCGAGCAAGGAGTCCACCATGACGGCCGCGCTGCAGTCGGGACTGGCGCCCGCCGCTTCGCGTCTCGCGGCAGGCGCGGAAATTGTCGATGACAGCTACGTCCAGCGGACGGTCATGACGAATGACGGCGTGCGTTTGGCCGTGCGCGACTATCGCTCTCAACGGGCCGATGACCCCACCGTTGTACTTTTGCACGGACTTCTAGTCGCTCAGGAAAGCTGGGATCTCCAGGTGGGTCAGTTGCGGCGCCAGTACGGCACCAGCATCCGAATCATCACCTATGACCACCGGGGTCACGGTCGTTCGGGCGCCGCGCCGACTATCGCTGGGGCCGGGTGGGCGGCTTCTCGACGGCCACGAATTCCTGCTCGGGCCGACCGGTGGTGCCGTAGCGGAGTTGAATCTTGACTTCGCCGGAATTGGCCAGCGTCGACAGATATCGCTGCGCGGTGGCCCTCGAAACGCCGATCTCCGTAGACACCTCAGCCGACGACATCGGCAGGCCCGACGCGCGAAGCGCCTCCAGCACAAGGTCCTTCGTCGGCGAGGTCACCGCTGTGGGGGATTGGACGGGCGCGATGCGCGGGCGGAGGGCGTCCAGTGCGGCGTCCACCTCTTTGCCACCGAGGTTTGTGCCGGACAGGACCTTGCGGTAGCGCGCGTAGCCGCCAAGCCTGGCCGCGAGATCCGCAGGGGCGAACGGTTTGACGATGTAGCTCAGTGCTCCCGCGGCGATCGCGGCCCGAATGGTCGGGGCATCGGTCGCCGCACTCAAAACCATGCTGTCGCACTGCAACTCACGAACGAAATCGACGCCCGATCCGTCGGGGAGGTAGACGTCGACCAGAGCGAGGTCGACTGGGTCAGCCTTGCGGGCTGCGGCGAGTGTCGTCGCCGTCGTCGTCACCGAGAAGCCCGGCAGAGCGTTGACGATGCCTGCGTGCATGTTGGCGACCCGAAAGTCGTCGTCAACCACCAGCACCTTCAGTTCTGAGCTGCCCATTGGGCTTCCTCCTCCACCATCACACCCGGCAATCGAGCGATGAATTCCGCGCCGCACAACTCTGCGTCCGGGTTGCCCGGACTGGACAATCGGATGTCCCCGCCCAGTGCGCGGGTGATCTGTCGTGACAACGCCATCCCGATGCCGCGTCCTCCGGGTATCCCGGAGTCCGGCTTCGTCGACTTGCCCTCGGTGAAAACGTGCTCGACGAAGTCAGGTGCGACGCCGTCGCCGGTGTCGGCCACCGTGATGTGCAGCGTCGCATCATCCTGCAGTAGTTCGACTTCCACCACCTTGATCTCGCTCGCCCCGGTGCGGGCCGCGTAGATGGCATTGTCGAGCAGATTGCCCAGCACGGTCGTCACGTCCACGGGCAACGCGAGTCTGCCTGGGACCCAGGTGTTCTCACCGATCGTCAGCGTTACTCCAGCCTCTCGGGCGGACGCGGACTTCGCTGCCAGAAACGCTTGCAGAAACGCGTCGCGGATGTTTTCGATACCCGGTATCGCCGACCCGAGCGGACCCGAGCCCAACAGCTCCTCTACGTACTGGGCAGCCTCGTCAACGTGGCCGCTGTGCAGGAGTCCGTTGAGCAGGTGCAGCCGATTGGCGAACTCGTGGCGTTGGGCGCGCAGGACGGTGCTCATCAACTGCACGGCATCCAGTTGGCGGGTCAGCGATTCAACGTCGGTGCGGTCGCGGACCACGAGAACAGTGCCCAGATCGCGTTCATCACGCGTCACGTGTCTTGCCGACACCAACACGATCCGCTCATCGACCGTGGCGAGCGTGGTGGTCGATTCCGCCGCCTTGAAGACCTCGAGCACACGCGGCGTCAGACCGATTTCGTCCACGGGTCTGCCCGGTTCGCTGTCGACCTCGAGCAGCCGGCACGCCTTGTCGTTGACGAATGTGACCTTCCAGTCGGTGTCGACGGCCACCACGCCCTCGTCGATGCCGTGCAGCACCGCGGCCTGGCCTCGGATCAATTCGGCCATCTCGGAGGGCTGCAAACCCAATGTCAGGCTCCGCCAACGCCGGGACATAAACACGGCCCCGACGACGCCGATGATCAACGCAACGCCGACGAGAACGGCCGCCTTTCGCACGTCGGACCACAACTGATGGTGAACAGCCGCAGTCGAGACGCCGACGCTGACCTCTCCCACCACCCGATTGGAATTCGGCGCGTATACAGGAACTTTCGCGCGAACTGATTCTCCGAGCGTGCCCTCTTCCCGATCCACCACCTCGTGGCCCGCCAAGGCTTCCGAGGGATCGGTGCTGACGTGCTTTCCGAGTTCGACGCGATTGGGATGGGACAGCCTGATGCCCTTGTCGTTGGTGATCACCACGAACAACAGGTGTGCGTGCTGCTGAATCTCGGTGGCCAGCGTCTGTAGCGGGCCGTTGGCCAACTCGTTGGTCAGCGCCGGGCCGGGAGTCAGCGGCGCGGTGTCATAGTGCTCGACGTCGGCACGGACGGCGGGGGCGAAGGCTATCGCGCGCGCCACGTCCAACGACTGGGTCTCGTATTGAGCAGCGAGGCGTTCGTGGCTGAAGAAGGCGAGGAGGCCGCCCGCCAAACCCAGAGAGAGCGTCACCAGGGCGACTTGCAGCACCAGCACCTGGGTGGCAAGCCGCACATCCACGCGCCGCATCCGCGCCATGGAAAGAGCGTACGCGGCTACTTGAGCATAATGCGCAAAACCTCAAGATCGCCGGTTGCGCATGTTGTGCGCACAAGCGAGCCACCGCATTCGCGGATCCGTAATTTCGGGCGAAACCGGAGGCAAACAGCCACTCGGACCAAAGAACTTCAAGGAGACCGCAATGCTCACCCAACTCGACGACGACGCCGCGCGGTTGCGCGAACTCGGATACGAACCCGAACTCGCGCGAACCCTGACCGTGCGGGACTTGGTGATCTACGGATTGATCTACATGGTGCCTCTGGCACCGATCGGTGTGTTCGGCATCCTCTACAACATGTCGGCCGGGGCGGTGGCCGCGGTCTACGTGATCGCCGCGGTCGCGATGTTGTTCAGCGCGATCAGCTACAAGGAGATGGCGCAGGTGTTTCCCATCTCAGGCTCGACCTACAGCTATGTCAGCCTAGGGACGAACCGCTTCCTCGGGTTCGTCTCCGGCTGGGCGATTCTGCTCGACTATCTGCTCTTGCCCGCGCTGCTGTGCGTGCTCTCGGCGAGCGCGATGACCGCCATCGTGCCCGCGGTGCCCGCGTGGGTGTGGGTGGCGTTCTTCGTCGCGGTCACCGCAGTGACGAACCTGCTCGGCATGAACATCACGGCGAAGATGAACAAGTACTCGCTCTACATCCAGCTCGCCATCCTGGCCGTATTCCTCAGCTGGGCAGCGGTTCTGGTGCTGCAGGGTCACGCGCATCTGACGCTGGACCCGTTCCATCCACACGGTGGCGCGTCGTGGGCTGTTGTGGCAGGCGCGATCCCGGTGGCGGCGTTCAGCTTCTTGGGATTCGACGCGGTCTCGACTCTGAACGAGGAGGCGAAGGGCGGAGGTAAGGCAGTGTCCAAGGCGACGATGCTCGTCATGTACCTCTCGACGGCGTTGTTCGTCGTGCAGGTCTACTTCGCGTGCATCCTGGTACCGAACGGTACCCACTACGCCGACGGGACGGCGGCCAACAACGCGTTCTACGACCTGGTAGGCAACATCATGGACAGCAAATTCAAGATGTTCATCGTGTTGAACTCGGCGCTGTTCGCGGCGCTGGGCAACATTGTCACCGCCAATTCCACGGCTTCCCGGCTGGTCTACAGCATGGCGCGCGACGGCCATCTGCCAAAGCTGTTCGCCCGCGTGAGCGGCAAGCACAAGGTGCCGGTGAACGCGATGGTCATCATCTCCGGACTTGCGCTGGCGATCGGCATCTTCGGCGTCAGCCAGGCGAGCCTGCTCACCACGCTGGTCACCTTCGGAGCGCTGCTGTCATACATCCTGATGCACTTCAGCGTGATCACTCACTTCTTCAAGCGCAACGGAAGCCGCCGGTGGTTCACCCACCTGGTCTCCCCGCTGCTCGGTGCGGCGATCCTGATGGTCGCGCTGTGGGACGCCGACACCAACGCCAAGATCGTCGGAACCATCTGGCTCGCCATTGGCCTCGGCGTCGCCGCTTGGCTGAGGTTCTCCGGACGCGACCTGAGGAGCTCCGAGGCGTGACGCCTTAGCTGCCCCTTCGGAGGGGCCGTCAACTTTGTTGGCGGCCTCTCGGCGTCGGTACCACCCCAAGCCGAACCGCGCCGCTGCGGCCAGCCCGCCCGCCAGAGCGGTGAGCTGAACCCAGTAGCTCCTTAGCGTCTCGAGCAGGCCGTGGAGCCGATCACCCACGCCCGGACCGGGGTTCAGCCCCGCGCGGACGGGGATGCGAAGTGGGACGGTCTCTGTTGTGACGCTTCCATCGCTTCGGGGGCATGAAATGAAGGCCTGTAGTTCGAGGTCCCCGGATACGTGCGGCTGCACAGACCAGCTGAACAGGAGGTTGACTTCATCTCCGATCGATTTGTCGATTGTGTCCAGTGGCGAGACCGTCGCATCCGAAGAGATCACCGCTAGCTTCGCCCGCACGACGGTCCCAACCGTAACCGTGACGGGGAGGGGCGACCGTGGAACGTCGGTTGGAACCGTCGCGTTGATGGCGTCCTGAAGATGTTGAACATCACCGATACTCAGGGCGATGTTCTCGGTGTCGCCCTCGGTCAATGACGCGGGCGCATGCCACTCGGCATTGCGAGTTATCAACCGCTGCACTGCTAAATCCGTCGGAGCCGGGGTCGGGGCCGGGGCCGGGGTCGGAGCCGGTAACGGTGCGGGTGCGGATGGTTCGTCTGCCGGTGCCGGTGGTCCGTCCGCGTCCGCCTGTGGCAATTCACGTGTCGAGGCGGGCGCGGGGGCCTGCGGCGCCAGCGGTGGGTGCGAACCGGTCTGCGGTGAGCTGGGTTCAAAAGGAGCGCCCGCCGTTGGATTGGGGCCGGACGCCACCGTCGGTCGGGATGTGAAGGATGCCGGCGCCTCGGCAGCGTTATGCGATGAACCGCAGGCCGAAACCATGAGTGTGACAAGCGCTATCGGCACAAGCGCCATGGTCCTTGTGTGGCGCATCATCGCGGGCACCTCCCGTCGCGATAACCGTCTGCCGGGTCGTGGTTCGTGACCCGATCACGCGACAGTAAGCGCGTTGGCGCCCTTGGCAATGAGTAGTCGACTACCTGTCTTGGACTAACGATCTCGCGGCCCCCGACATGAAATCGTGCCGGCCTCCCAATCGGGGAGACCGGCACGATGCCGTGTGCGGATGCGCTCGATCACACCGGGTTGATCTCGTCCAGGCTCCTTCCTGCGGTGCGTGGACCGATCGGGGCGAGCACGGCGATCGTGGCGGCCAGCGCGACGAGCACGACGGCGAACATCGTTGTGGCGCCGAAATGGTTGAGCACCGGAATCAGGATGAACGGCAGTGCCGCGCTGGAGAGCCGCGAAACCGAGTAGGTCCATCCGACCGCGGTCGCCCGCACATCGCTGGGGAAGATCTCCGCCTGGTACACGTGGTAGACGTTCGAGAACACATTGCTCGCCGCTGTGGTCAGCAATCCGAACACCACAATCATGGCAGGGTCGTTCGCCATTGCGAAGGCCACACCGCACACCGCCATGACAACGACCGTGGCCATGATCAGGTACTTGCGCTCGAACCTCTTCAGAAGCGGAATTGAAATGAGAGAGCCGAGCGGATAGCCGATGAACGACACCGCGGTGAAGAGCAGCGATGACGTCACATCGAAGCCCCGGTGGACCAGCACCAGCGTGGCCAGCGTGCCGAACCCGTAGTAGCCGAAGGGCTGGAACAGGTGGAACACGGCGTTCATGATCAGACGCTGCCGGTAGGGCGAAATCCGCAGCCGCTCAATAGGGGTCACGGTCGGAAGCGGCTTCGATTTCGGTGCGTCGTCGGTGACATCGGTGTCGTCGGTCGCCGCATCCGTTCCGGATTCGAAAGCCCGCAGTGCGGCCTGCGCCTCATCGGTCCGGCCTACGCTCGCCAGCCAGCGCGGCGACTCCGGAAGACCACGGCGCAGCACGATGACGAACAGCGCGCCGATCGCGCCGAGGATCAACAGGACTCGCCAGCTGTCCATGCCGAACACCTTGTGGCCGTTGAGGGAAAGCGACAGGAATCCCAGCGCCGGAACGGCGAGGAACGAGCAGGTGTAGGCCCACGCGGCCAATCGTCCACGATGAGCCTTCGGCAGCACATCCGACAGATACGAATCGGCGACCGGATACTCCGCGCCGACGCCGATGCCGGCCATGAAGCGTGCCCCGACGAGCATCCACGGGTTTGGTGCGATGGCGCCGATGATGCTCCACGCCGAGAACCACACCAGGTTGATCAGGAATGCCTTCCTGCGTCCGATGCGATCGGCGATCCGGCCGAATGCCGCTGCGCCGATGAACATTCCGAGGAATGACGAAGCCATCAGCACCTGCAGAACGGTGCCGCCGAGGCCGTACTCAGTCTTCAGAGCGGTGGCGATCGAGCTGGACAAAAAGATCTCGTAGACCTCGAAGAACAGGCCAAGTCCGATCGCGATGACGACCTTGCGGTGGACGGGTCCAACGGGAAGGTTGTCAAGACGTCGGCCGATGTCGTGCAGCCCGACCTTGCGGTCGGGCTGCACCAGGGTGGCGGTCACTTGGAGTCTCCGCTCTTGTTTGAGTTGTTGCTGTTGCTGTTTGAATTGCTGTTGCCGCGCCGATCGTTCGACGAATTGCTGCTGTCATGGTCACCAGAGGAGCGGCTGTTGTCGCTGCTGTGGTCACCGGACGAGTGGCTGTTGTCGCTGTCGTGCTCACCGGACGAGTGGCTGTTGTCGCTGTCGTGGTCACCGGACGAGTAGTTCGAGCGGTCGTCGTTGTCACTCCGCCAGCGGTAGCTGTTGTCACCCCAGTGGTTCCACGAGCTGTTGCCACTGTTGTTGTTCCACTGCGACTGATCGGGCTGCTGCTGCGGGGGCGCAGGGGGAGCCGGCGGGGTCTGCGACGGCGTCTGGTGGCTTGCCGGCTTGGAGTAGCTGCTGCCCGACGACGAGTGCGACGTCGACCGATAGCTCGGCGCCGACGGCTGAGCCGTGGGCATGGGTGCCGGTGCCGGTGCCGGCGCGGGTGCCGCGGCAGGAGCGGGTGCGCTCTGGGCGGACGTGTTCACCGGTGTGCTGTGAGACGAGCTGTGCAGTGCGCCGAACAGACCGGCCGCCGCGGCGGCGACGAGGCCCGCCCCGGCGAAGGCCAGCACGCGGGTGCGTGCGTACCAGGGCTGCGGTGCGGCGTAGGCCGCGGGCGCCGAGTTGAACTCGGGCTGCTCGGCCGACCATGCCAGGTAGCGCTGGCCGTAGGCCGGACCGTACGCCTGACCCGGGGCGACCGGCTGGGTGACCGGGGCGCTCGGGCGCGCCGACGTCGGGGGGAAGTAGGCCCCCATGGTGGCTGGGTCGGGGGACGGGGTGCGCCGTGGAGCGGCTTGTGTCGCCGTCCAGTCGCGGTTCTGGTTTGACTGGTAGTTGGTCATTTCGAGCTCCTTGTTCGTGTTTCCGGTGCATGTGTCGCAACCGCTGCATCCGAAATTAGGGAGCTGAGGGCCAAGTAGCTCGCTTGTGCTCACAAGGTGCGCTAACAGGCGATTTGCGGCTTTTGCGCATTGTGCTCAGGCTGCTGATCGAGCTTCGGCGTGCGTTCAGCGACCCGAGGCCGCGTCCTGCCGAGGGCGACGCGAACCAGTCCCCGAGGTTGGCAATTCGCGCGGCGTCATCACGATGCTGTGGATGGACAGGGTCCGCTCGCGGACGTACCACACACCGAACACGGCGACGAGAACAACTCCAAAAACGGCCGACTCAGGCAAGTGGCACTCCGAGGCTGTCGGTGAGGATATCGGTGTACAGCGTGCCCGCCACACTGAGGACAACGACGGCCACCAATAGACGGTGTTCAGCTGAACCGACGCCACGGCCGCGACACGACGGTGAAGATGATGGCCGTTATGTTCAGGCCCACGCCGAGACCGACGTTTATCCAGTCGGCGAAGCTTTCACCGACGGTTGTGCACAGAATCTTGATGATCCAGAACCACACCGTGACTTCGGGAACCTTGCTCAGCATGGTCCGCCGGCCAGGGCGCATCGATACGCGTCGCATCGTTCATGAGGGCCGAAGCTATAGACGCCCTGCTGAAGGACCGCAGGCTGACCGGTTGACGTCGATTACCGCTAGCCGGTCTTGCCGTATGCGGGTGGGGCCTGCAGGTTGGGTGCCGCCGCGGCCAGAAGCGCGGCGCGATCACCATTCAGCGGGGGATAGATGCGTTCGCCGTTGATCACCTGCTTGGTCGCCTTCGCATCGGCCCCGCGGCTGACGACGTGGCGGTCCCACCCCTCGGTGTATACAGCGCCGGCCGGCCCGAGATCGAGAACGGTGACATACCAAGGGATTCGAAGCGACAGCATGGGAGCGCCCAGCAGGTCGCTGATGACGTTGTAGCCCGCATAACGGCCCATCGGCCGACCATGCTGACACGACATCACGGACAGATGTTCGTCGTCCATCCTCGCTGCCGCCACATCGCCCGCCGCGAACACCCCGTCGACGCCTTCGACCCTCAGATAGTCGTCGACGGGGAGTCGCCCGAGCCGGTCGCATGCCACCCCGAGTTGCGCCGTCAACGGATTCGCCCGCATGCCCGCACACCACACGACCGTCGCCGCCGGAATCACCGCACCGGACGACAGCGTCACACCGTGCCCGTCGACGGCCGCGACCCGCACACCTGTCATGGTGTCGACGTTGTTCTCGGCCAACGCGGCCTCGATGACCGGGCGGGCCGAATCGCCCATATCCGAGCCGACATACGGGTTGTGGTCGACAAGGATCACCCGCGGAGTGGCCGTCTGTCCCAGCGCGACGGACAGCATCTTGGGCAGCTCGCTGGCCGTCTCGATACCGGTGAGACCCGCGCCGACGACCACCGCGGTCGCGGTCGCGGAATTTGCCGCGTGTGCGGCCAGGTCGCGGATGTGGGCCTGCAGTTTCATCGCGCCGTCGTAAGTGTCGACGTCGTAGCCGAACTCGGCCAGGCCGGGAAGGTCCGGTTTGACCACGCTGCTGCCCAGAGCAACCACGAGCCGGTCGTAGCCGATGGTCGCGCCGTCGGCCGTCGTCACTGACGCGGCTGCAGCGTCGACTCGGGTCACGTCTCCGGTGATGTGGTCGATACCGGCCGGATCGAGCAGCTTCTGCAGCGGGATTCGGCACGGGGTGAGGTCGGCTTCGTAGTTGCGGACCCGGATGTCGTGGAATGGCTGCGAACTGACGACGCTGATGTCGACAGCGCCGTCGGCGGCCCCGAGCTCGTCCAGCCGTCGCGCCGCTCCCAGCGCGGCCCACAGCCCGGCGAACCCGGACCCGAGGACGAGGACACGGTTGGCCGACGGCATCGCCCTATCGTCACGCCTCGCCGTCTCACAGACAAGGAGTTTGGGTGGGGTATTAGCGTGACGACGTGCGCTCCGTCGGCGTCCGTTTCAGTGTCCTGGCCGTCGCAAGCATGCTCGTCGTCGGCGGATGCACGGGTCAGCCTCGATCCGATGAATCCGGATTGTTCCCTGCCGAGGCCGGCCGCGGCCCATGTGAGGTCGCCAAGAGCACCGACGTTCCTTCAACCATGCGCGATGGCACCGTGTTGCGCGCCGACGTGTACCGGCCGCGCAGCAGCGACCCGGTGCCCGTCATCTTGATGCGCACGCAATATGGGAAGTCCGGTGCCCAGGCGGGGTTGCGATACCAGACGCCGGATTGGTTCGCATCGCACTGCTATCTCGTCGTCATCCAGGATGTGCGCGGCCAGGGCGCGTCGGGTGGCACATTCAGCGAGTTCACCCATGACATGACCGACGGCTACGACACCGTCGAGTGGGCCGCCGCGTTGCCGGGTGCCGACGGCAAGGTCGGGATGTACGGCTCGTCATATGTCGGCGCTACACAGTGGCTCGCCGCGACCACAGCGCCGCCGCATCTGGTGACGATCGTCCCGGCCAACACTGCCTCCGATTATTACGACGGATGGACCTACGAGGGCGGGGAGTTCCGGTTGGCATTCATACAGCCATGGGCGATCGGCCTCGCCACCACGGCCGCGCAGAACCGAAACGACAACGCGGCAGCGGCGCAATTGAAAGCGGCCGGGGCGGATCCGACCCTATGGATGGACTTTCGGCCATTTCGGGACCTGCCGCCGATGCAGCCGCAGAACCCCGCGGTCGCCCCGTGGTACTTCGACTGGATCCGGCACTCCACCCGCGACGACTTCTGGCGGCAGTTCAGTATCAGGGACCGCTACGCATCAGTGAAGGTGCCGGTGCTCCACTTCGAGGGGTGGTATGACGCCTTCCTCGATGGCGGCACCGAGAACTTCACCGGCATGGTCGCACACGGCGGCACCGAGCTGGCCCGCGACAACCAGCGTCTGGTCGTCGGCCCGTGGGACCACGTCAACTGGGGGAGAAGCGACTCAACTCCGGCGCCACTACTCAAAGACATCGGACCAGTCGGCGACAGCCCGATCAACAGCCTGATGCTCGCCTGGTTCGACCACTTCCTCAAAGGCCGGCAGAACGACGTCGCAGACAAGCCCAGGGTCGACTATTTCGTCATGGGTGCCAACACGTGGAAAACCGCGAGGGGTTGGCCTCTGCCACAGACGCATTGGACGACGTTCTATCTCGACGGCCCTGGCGGTATCGAGGACCGCAAGGGCGGACTCGTGTCCGCGCCACCGGGTGCTCAAGCGCCGGACACCTACACCTATGACCCCGCCTTCCCGGCGCCGAGCCTTGGCGGCCACTCATGCTGCGGTGCGCAGTCCGGACCGCAGGGGCCCTATGACCAGGCCCCCGTCGAGCAGCGATCCGACGTGTTGATCTACAACAGTGCGCCGCTCGGCCACGACACGGAGGTGACGGGGCCGATCACCGTGCGGCTGTGGGCCGAATCAACCTCTGCGGATACGGATTTCACCGCCAAGCTGATGGTGGTCAAACCCGACGGCGAGGTGATCAACCTCAACGACGGAATCCTGCGAACCGCGTTCCGTGACTCCTTGTCGGATCCCACACCCACGGTGCCGCGCCGTCCGTACGAGTACCAAATCCACGTGTGGCCAACTAGTTACGAATTCCGGGCGGACGATGTCATCCGCCTCGAAATCTCCAGCAGCGACTATCCGCAGTTCGCACCCAACCCCAACACCGGTAAGCCGTTCGGCGCCGATGCGACGACTCGGTTGGCGACACAGACCATCCTGCATGATGCGGGGCATCCGTCCGCTGTGACTCTGCCGGTGATACCCGGCTGACTCAACGGGTCTTCTCGATGATCGAGCCCCCGATCTCGTGCTCGATTCGCGGTGCCTCTGGGCGTGCTGTGTCGCTAGCTCGCTCGCCGAAGGTGAACTTGTTGTACTCAAAAGCCGAGAAAGCCATACAACAACGTCACGTTCGGCACTACTTCAAGCACGGCCGCCAGCAGGGCCAAATCGATCCCCGACGTCACTCCGGCTAGGTCTGGATAATCGGAACTCAGGGAGTCGGCGCGCTGGCTGTCACGGCGGCCTCACTCGTCTTGGGCCTGTGCGTTGCGAAGATGCAGCCGGCGAGAATCAGGGCCAGCGCGGCCACATTCCACGCGGTGAGTGGTTCTTTCAACACGACCACGCCGGCGAGCAGCGCAACGGCCGGGTTGACGTAGGTGAACACCAATGCGCGGGCTGCGCCGACCTCGCGAATGAGCGCGAAGAACACGATGAACGCGAGGGCCGTGCAAATAACCGCCAGGCCGCCGATGGCGAGCAGCACCCGCGTCGACGGCATCTCCGTTGGCCACGTCGCCGCGGCCGGGGCCGCGTACACCAGAGCGGCGAACCCCAGACAGGTCGCCGTCATCGGCAGCGCGGGCACATCGCCGAGGTGCCTGGCGGCGATCAGCGGGGCGATCGCGTAGCAGGTGGAGACCAACAGCACCTCGACCACGGGCCATGCGCTGCCGCCCGTCAGGTGGGGTCCGGCCAACACCGCCACCCCGGATATCCCGACGCCGAGGCCGACGATGCGTCGGATCCCGAGGTACTGCTCACCGCCGGTGAAACGGTCGAGGATCGCCGCGATGATCGGTGACGCGGCGATCAGCAGGCCGGTCATCGAACTCGTCAGGTGGCGTTCGGCGTCCGAGAGCAGGAACCAGGCGGCGATCATCTCGAAGAACGCGAAGCCGAGCAGCGCCTTCCAGTGCCTGCGGACGATCGACGGGATACCGCTGGACAGGGCCAGCGGCAGCAGAACCGCCGCCCCGACGGCGGTACGCGCGAACACCAGCACGGGAACCGAGACTCCCTCGACCGCAACCTTGATCATCAGATACGGGATGCCCCAGATGATGCTCATCGCGATGAACAACATCCATCCGCGCGAGCTCACGTCCACCACATTACGAGGCGCCTCCGACGGCCCACGGCTGGGCGGCGACAATGATCGGCGTGAAGCCACGCAACGCCGGAGTCGCCGCTGCGCTGGCGGCGGTCGGCGTCGACACAGACATCATGATCCTCGATGCCGACGCCAGGACGGCCGCGGCCGCCGCCGATCAACTGGGCTGCGATGTCGGCGCAATCGCCAACAGCCTGGTGTTCGACAGCGACGGTAGCCCGCTGCTGGTCATGGCCAGCGGCGGGCAGAGAGTCGACACCACTCTGTTGGCCCGCATGCTCAACGCGAACTCGATCACGAAGGCGAGTCCGCAGTTGGTGCGCGAGGCGACCGGCCAGGCCATCGGGGGAGTGGCGCCGGCCGGCCATCCCAGCAGAATCCGGACGGTGGTCGACGAAAGCCTTGCCGCCTATCCGGTGGTGTGGACGGCGGCGGGCACACCGGACTCGGTGATGCCGCTGTCCTACGAACAACTGTTGACGATCACCGAAGGCGTTGCCGTACAGGTGCGCTGACCTCTTCACGACCGGCGTGACAGCTGCGCATATCTCGCGACGTGATGGTCTGTGGTGCCGAACTCGTACTGCATCGCGGTCAGCCGCTTGAAGTAGTGGCCGATCGCCAGCTCCTCGGTCATCCCCATCCCGCCGTGCAATTGCACCGCCTGCTGGCCGATGAAGCGGGCCGCTCGTCCGACGGTCGCCTTTGCGGCCGACACCGACCGCGCGCGCACCGCAGGGTCATCCTCGAGGTGAAGCACCGCGAGGAAGACGGCGGCGACCGACTGTTCGAGCTCCATGTACATATCGACCATCCGATGCTGCAGCGCCTGGAAGCTGCCGATCGTCACTCCGAACTGCTGGCGCTGTTTGGCGTATTCAACGGTGTCCGCCAGCACCTTTCGCATGCAGCCGACGGCTTCGGAGCAGATCGCGGCCGCGCCCTCGTCGCGGGCTTGCTCCAACGACGGCCACGCGTGCCCGGATTCGCCGAGCAGAGCGCCGGACGGTAGGCGCAGGCCGTCGAGCACGACGTCCGCGGCGCGGCGGTCGTCGACGGTCCGGTACCCGGTGAGCGTGAGGCCGGGGCCTGCAGTGTCGAGGTCGACGAGGAAGAGCGACAGCCCATCGGCGGTTTGAGCGGTGACAAGCAGGTGGGTGGCGAATGGTGCGGTCATCGCAACGGTCTTGCGGCCGTGCAGGATCCAGTCGTCGCCGTCGCGTTCTGCGCTGGCCTTCGCATCCTGCCAGCGCTCACCGGACTCCTCCTCCGTGGCGGCCAGCGCGACAACCGCGGTGCCCGCCACGATCTTCTCCAACAGCGACCTGGCCTCGTCGCCGTCTGCGCGCCGCAACAGTCCACCCGCAACCACCGCGGTGTCGACGTAGGGCTCGACTACCAGGGCATGACCCAGTGCCTCGGTGATCACCATGAGTTCGACTGGGCCGCCGCCGATTCCGCCCATCTCCTCGGGCAGAGTCGCACCGAGGATGCCCAGCTCCTCTGCAAAGGCACGCCAGATCTCCGGCTGCCAGCCTGCCCCGGTCTTGGCCGCCGACCGGCTCTTCTCGAGGTCGTACCGCGTGGACAGGAACTTCGTCAGCCCGTCGCGCAGCAGTTCTTGTTCCTTGCTCAGTTTGAAGTCCATCTACAGCCCCAATGCAGCCTTGGCGAGAATGTTGCGCTGAATCTCGTTGCTACCGGCGTAGATCGAGCCTGCGCGGTCGTTGAAGTAACGCAGTGGCGCAACCGCCTGCCACGGCTCGCCGCTGACGTAACCGTCGGCGGGTGGCTCGAATTCGGTGACCGGACCGCCGGGCCGGGTGGCATGCGGTTGGTATGCGCGACCGCGTGGCCCGGCCGCCTCCATCGCGATCTCCGTCAGCGTCTGGCTGAGTTCGGTCGCGATGACTTTGAGCATCGACGACGCCGCCCCCGGGTTCTTGCCATCGGACACCGCGGCCAGCACCCGGTACTCGAGGATCTCCAGCACTTCGGTGCGGATCCGCGCGTCGGCCAGCTTCCGTGCGAACGCCGGATCGTCGATCAACCGTCCGCCGTCGGGGCCGGGCATCTCTGCGGCCACCGTAGCGATCTCTTCGGCCATCACCTGCAGCGCAGGCGAGGATGCACCCCCGCCGCGCTCGAACTCCAGCAGATACTTCGCGACGGTCCAGCCGTCGTCGATCTCGCCGAGGACATTCGCCTTCGGCACCCTCACCTCGTCGAAGAAGACCTGGTTCTGGACTTCCTCGCCCGACGTCATCACCAACGGCCGGATCTGGATGCCCGGTGAGGTCATGTCGATCAACACGAACGTGATGCCCTGCTGCTTCTTCGCGCCGCGCGACGTGCGCACCAGTCCGAACATCCAGTTGGCCTCGCGGGCGTGGGTGGTCCAGATCTTGCTGCCGGTGCACACAAGGTCGTCGCCGTCGTCGACCGCGGCCATGGACAGCGACGCCAGATCCGAGCCCGCCTCGGGTTCGGAGTATCCCTGGCAGAAGAACACCTCGCCGGTCAGGATGCCGGGCAGAAAGTACTCCTTCTGCGCGTCCGTGCCGAAGGCGATGATCGCGTGTGCCACCATTCGAATTCCCATGGGAGACAGCGACGGTGCGCCGGCCAATGTCGACTCGCGGCTGAAGATGTAGTGCTGGGTCAGGCTCCAGTCGCAGCCGCCGTACTCCACCGGCCACGCCGGTGCCGCCCAGCCGCGTTCGTGGAGGATCCGCTGCCACTCCATGCTCGCGTCGTGGTCGGCATACACACTGGTCATCAGGCGGCCCGCCGTGCGCAGCTCGGGTGTCAGTTTCTGGTCGAGGAAGCTGCGTACCTCGTCGCGAAAGGCGCCATCGGCCGCCGACCACTGCAGGTCCATGGGATCCCCTCTGCTTCGGTAGCCACATAGTAAACCTAGTTACTCAACTGGCGGTAATCGCCGGCCCGTCCGGCTGGCGTCCGGGACTATCCTGGACATGCGAGGGTGGGGATGGACCGGCAGGAACTATTCACCTCGATCGTGGCGGCACGCCCCGGTCGCGATGAGATCGTGTATCTCGAACGCCGCGGAGACGAATACCACTGGCGACTGGTCCCCGTGGGCGATGCCGCCGCAGGCGTGGCGCCCTCGGCTGACGCCGCCCCCGACGTCTGGATGTCGTTCTCGGCCCGCTGGCCGGTCGATGATCCGGAACGGTTGCGGGCGTTCTTCGACGACGTGATGGCCGAGTTGGAGTCGATGGCCGACAAGACGGATCGCTGTCGCTGGCCCATCGACGACCCGTGGCCGCACTCCCACTGACGGGCAGGCACCGTGGATTACCGAATCAGCCCCGACGACCGAGCCATGTTCAAGCGCTGCAGGCGGCAGTGGGATTTCGCGTCACCGCGAAGGCGCGGCCTCAAGTCCGCGGACCCATCCGAATCAACCTCTTTGCCAACAGCATTCAAGGAAGCACTCGCTATCTACTACTACCCTGGGACGTGGGACTGGCAACCCAAGCTCAAGCAGTCGCTGGTACACAAGGCGCTGCAGCGGTCGCTGCAGAACGCGGACGCGACGGACAAACTCGCGACAGCAACGACGCTCATCGACCGCTACGACGAATGGGCGGCGACCGTCGACGACTTCGCGCCGGTCAAGATCGACCACGACGTATCGGCGCTCGTGCGCGATCCTGACGATCCAGAGCAGGGGCTGCTCACCGCGGACGGCACAGGGGTGACCTACACCTGCCGCGTGGACCTTATGGCAGTGGACGCCGCCGACGAGTACTGGGTTGTGTGCCATCGGATTGTCGATGACTGGAGCCCGGTGCAGGAGTTGCTCCTGGACGAAGAAATGATCGCGGCGTGCTGGGCATGGGAGCAGGACTACATCGGCATGGAGGTCGCAGGCACCCTCCACAACGAGGTTCGACTCGACCCCGAATTCGAAGATTCCGCCGGCGAAACCACCACGGGCAGGATCACGCCGGTGGCCCAACACGAAGCGAGCGGCGGCGGCAGGTCGATTCCACAGCACGTGCGGGCTGCCGCCCGCGGGGCTCGACCAGGGGCCGATGACCGCGTCCAGCAGCGCACCGCCGGGCTCGTGCGCCGTACCCGCATTCGGCGTAGCCGCAGCGAGATCGCTGCTGCGGGAAGCCTTTTGGCGCTCGAAGCCGTTGAGATGAGCGCTTCACTCGCCGTCTATCCGAGCCCAGGCCGCCACTGCGTGTCGTGTGCGTTCGCGGCGCCGTGTCTGATCTTGTTCGAGGGAGGCGATCCCGAGCCGGTGCTGACCACTGGCTTCCGTCGTCACGCCGACGCTGTGGAACAGAAGCCTCGGCTCGGTCAGGCGACGTGGGGCTTCGGAAGAGGTGCCGCTCCGCCAAGTTGGTGAGGCAGATGGGGCGCGCAGGCATAATCGGGAGCGTGGAACGGCGTCGCAACCACAAGGCCGGTCAATCGCCGATGGCCGTGTTGAGGGAGATGCCCGCATTGGTTGTGCTCGAGCGGTTTCCGGTGCCGACACTGGCGATCGCGGAGGATGGCTCCATCCTGTTCGCCAACAGCGCATTCGCCGAGATGCTTGGCTACTCCGCGGAAGAGGTGCTGTCACTGAAGTTCGACCAGATCTTCCACGCCATGCCCGCCGACGAGTCCGCGCTGTCACTGGTACGCCGGCATGCCGACCTCGTCGTCGAGCTGGTCCATCAGGACGGTTCGATCAGGCGGGCGAGGATGAGCAAGTCGGCGATGATCCGTGACGGCGATCCGGTAGCGCTGGCCGCATTCCAGGACCTCACCGAGAAGCTGTGGTCCGAAGAGGTCTAGGCGGGTGAGTGGCGCAGCGACTCGCGCGCCAGGAACTCGGTGAAGTACGGCAGTGATTCCTCGCTGGCGATGGCGGGCAGCAGCAACGACCAGGTTCGCGCGATGCGGTCGACGAGGTCGAATCCGCCGCTCGCGGCGTTGGAGATCATTTCGGCGCCGAGCATGCCGCCCACGATCACTTCTCCGACGGTTTCCGGGTCAAGGCCTTCGCGCACGTCGCCCTCCGCGATTGCCTGCCGGGCCTGCGTGACCATTTCCGATAGCAGGTGGCCGTGGGCGAGCGCCGTTGCGGCGTTGAACTCGCCGAACGCCCGCAGCAGTTGGGCGCCGGTTCGAACCATCTTGTTGGACGTGATGAGGTCCGCGACGACGAACACGCCGTGGATCATGTTCTCGAGTGCCGGTGACGACGGTTCGCTGATGCTGCGAAAGGCGCCTAGGGCGGTGTCGGCACCCTCCTCGATGATCGCGGTGGCCAGCGCTTCCTTCGAGTCGAAGTGGTAGTACAAGGCGCCCTTCGTCATCTGCGCGCGCTCGATGATGTCGCCGAGTCCTGTTGCCTGGTAGCCGGCCTCGGCGAAAAGCTCCATCGCGGCGTTGACGATTCGCTGTCTGGTGGCCTCGGACCGTGCCTGGCGGACCATCGTCCGGATCCTAGTTGATCAGGCGTGCGGCTTCGCGTTGTTGATCGCCAGCGCTATCCGGCGCTTGATGAACTGGTTGAGGTAGGCGATGCGGTCCGGGTCCGCGAAGCCGGGCAGGGTGAGCGCCCAGGTTTTCTGCAGATCGGTGAAGTACCGCTGCGGGTCGTCGACGTCACTGGTCTGCCGGAGCCCCATAAACGCCGACACCAGCAGCCGGCTGACGTCTTCGGGCTCGCGGTCGGCGAGCACGTCACCTTCGGCGATCGCACGCCGGATCACCTTGGCGAACGCAGAGGTCCACCCGCCGAGCACCCGGGCCTGCACGCCGTCGCTCCTACCGATGGACTCGAGTAGGTTCAGGCCTGCCCTGCCGACGTCGTCGCCGATGTCCCTGCCGACGAGGAGGCACGAGATGTCGATGAGGGTCTCGAGGCCGGACAGCTTGCGGGAGACCACCTCGCTCATCGCCTCGTAGCCGAGCAGGTTCTGGTGGTCAATGATCGCCAGCGCCAGTTCGTGTTTGGAGCGGAAGTGGAAGTACATCGCGCCCTTGGTGACCTCAGCTTGCGCAAGTATGTCGTCGAGGCTGACCTGGCTGTACGACTTGCGCGCGAACTCGTGCGACGCCGCTAGCAGGATCTGCAGCCGTGTCGTGTCCGCTCGCCTGTCGAGCTGCTCAGTCACTGCGGGCCCTCGGAATCTGAACGGCGGGGATCGGCTTGCCGGACGACCGCGTCTCCGCGCAGTTCATCGCTGATTCTGTCACCTCTGGCGAAACGGGCGGGTATCCAACACACGCAATACCGTAAGTCATGCATCCGCCTACATATCATTCAAAAGGTATGTAATCTGTCGCATGTGATGACTCTTGGTTCGTCGCCCGCGGGGTATGCATTTCGGCGGAGGCGCGTCTGTCAATGGGTGGGTGAGACCGTTGCCATAACCAACAATGGCAATTCTTTTCGAGCCAATTTATCCACTCTTACTGCGTCAATTTGGTCATGTACCTCTACTGGCAATTAGGGGATGAATTGCTATGCAATGGGACGAGCGGGTAGACGTTCTTTGCACTGGCTCCGGCCTCGGCGGCCTGGCCACCGCGATAGCCGCCGTCGACGCCGACGTAGATGTGTACGTGGCCGACTCGGCAGGCATCGAGGTCGAAGACGCCGAGACCAGCCGGTACTTCCGCGAGCTATCACGGGACCTGCGCGTGCCGGTCCACCGCGCGGCCACCGCGCAGGCAACGATCAGGGATGATCTATCGCCTGCGGCGTCGACCTCCGGGCGAGTGGAGCCGTTTGTCGGGTCCCGGCTGCAGGACTGGGCGGCGACCTGCCTCGCTTCGCCGTACGGCTTTGTCTACAGCCGGGTCTGCGAGCGCAAGGCCGTCACCATGCGCTCGAACCGGGGCGAGGCCTTCGAGGTAGTGGCGATCGGATCCATCGAGCTCGGCCCGGACCAGCCGCAGTTCGTCCTTGCCGACTGGTTGACCGCGCAGGGCCGGGACCGCGGAATCGAGGTGAGCACCGACAGCCCGCTGCGACGCATGGTCTTCGAGGGTGGGCGAGTGCTCGGCGCCGTCCTCGACACGCCATCAGGACCTCGTGCGGTGCGTGCCCGCCACGGAGTTCTAGTATCCACCGGTGGCCACGGGCTTGGGGCGGCGTGCCAACTACCTGAAACAGCGACGTTGCAGGTGGGCGTCGTGCGGCAGGCGGCGAGCCGGTTCGGCCGGGTCGAGCTGCTGACTACCCAGCCGTTGGCGGGCATCCCGCATACGGCGTGCAGGCCGCTGAACCGGCGCCTGACCGATGCGGCGCGCGAGACCCGCCAGATCCGCTCACCGCACTGGCGCTGCGGAGAACTGCACAGGTATCCGCCGCTTGGCCAGTAGCGACTCCATCGCATCGCCCGCAACCGGTCGCGACAGCAGGAACCCCTGGGCTCGGTAGCAGCCATGCCGCAGCAGCGTCAACGCGGCTTCTTCCGTCTCGACGCCCTCGGCGACCAACTCCAAACCGAACGATTCGGCCAGCGCGATGACGGCGCGCACGATCGCGAGATCGCCGGGGTTCGTCCCGAGCTCACGCACGAAGCTCTTGTCGATCTTGAGCGTGTCGACCGGCAGGGACTTCAGATGCGACAGCACGCTGTAGCCGGTGCCGAAGTCGTCGATGGCGATCTGGACGCCGACGTCCTTCAAGCCCGCAAGCGTGATCCGGGTCGTCTCGATGTCCTGGACGACGACGCTTTCCGTGATCTCCAGACATACTGAGCCGCCGTCGAGGCCGAACTCGTCGATGATGCCGGCGACCGTTTCCACGAAGCCCTCGGTGACCAGCTGCACCGGCGAGACGTTGATGCGGAGAACGGCGTCCTCCCCGATGCCCTTCGACCGCCAGCGGCGAAACTCCGAGCAGGCGGCACGCATCACCCAACGGCCCAGCTCACCGGCGAAGTTGATCGATTCCGCCACTCCGATGAACGCGTTGGGGGAGAGCAGGCCGCGCGTGGGATGCTGCCAGCGCACCAGCGCCTCGAACGCGAGGATTTCGCCGGTGCGCATGTCGACTTCCGGCAGGTAATGCAGCACGAGGGCGCCGTTCTCGATCGCGCTCGCCAGATGCAGCTCGATGTCGGTGCGGAACTCGCCCTTGAGCGACATGTCGTCGGAGAACACCGCGATCTTGTTTCCACCCCCGCCCTTGGCGGCGAGGAGGGCCTGGTCGGCCCTGCGGAGCAGATCGGAGGTGGTATCGCGGCCCGGCACTCCCAGCGCGACGCCGATGCTGACGGTGCGAGTGAGCACCTCGCCGTCGATGGACACCCGCTCGCGCAGCATCGACTGCAGCCTGCCGGCCAGCGCTTCGGCCTCGTCGGCCGTCATCGGGGCCACCGGGACGACGACGAACTCGTCGCCCCCGAGGCGAGCGATCAGGTTGGGCCCTTCGGCACCTTCACGGAGCCGCTTGGCGAACACCCTGATGAACCAGTCGCCTGCCGTGTGGCCGAGATAGTCGTTGATCGCCTTCAAGCGGTCCAGGTCAAGGAACAGCGCTGAAACGGGGCCGGGTTGTCCGGGCGCCAGCCGGTGGTCGAGGTGAGCCAGCAAGGCGCGACGATTGTTCAGCCCGGTCAGGTCGTCATGCTCGGCGAGGAAACGAAGCTGATCTTCGGCCGAGATCCGGGCCTGCAGCTGCGCGAACAGAGATGCGATCGCCTTGAGCGCGTTCAGCTCCTCTGGAGTCCACTGCCTGTCGCCGAACTTGATGAACCCGAGCACCCCGGTGGTGACATCGCCGGACAGCATCGGCACACATGCCATCGACGTCAAGGGGATGTTGCGGCCTTCCTCGATGGTCTTCTGGTAGTCGTCCGTCTCGGGCTCCGGACGAAAGACGATGGGTTCTTTCTGGTGCTCGCACAGCGCGAACACGGGGTCCGCATCGTCGAAGTACACGACCGCGAGCGGATCGGGGTCGGGGATATCGGGTCTGATCGGCCATTCCGCGACCAGCCTCGTCGCGCGGATGTTGTGGTCGTTGTGCCGCAGAAAGCTGACATCGACCCCGAAGTGGGCGACGAGGTCAGCCAGAACGCGCTCGCTCACCGAGCCCGAGGTAGCCGCATTCACCGCCATCAGCTCTGTCGCGACGGCGGTGACGACTTCGTCCAAGGTACGAGCCACGTTTGCTCCGGTGTCTGCTGTTATGCCAAGAGACTACTGATAACAGCGGTCCTACGCCGACTCCGCACCGACGTGGCGGGCGCGTCGGCGAATCTGAGAACCAACGCCTGGGATTCGTCCGGCGCGGTAGCTATGAGCTCGCGGAATCGGTCTTGCAACCGCTGCAGTGCCGGTGCGTGAACGGGTGAGAGCTTCTCGAGGTCCTCGTGATCGTGGGCGTAGAGGAATACCGGTGAGATCGGCTGCACCGCGAGCCCGCGCTGCTGGGCCGTCACCCACACCGCCTCCATCGCCGAACCCGCTCGCGCGTAGTCGGTCAAATCCCGACCGCTTGTCGACACGACGGCGACACAGCAGGTCGCAAGGACGCGATCGCGGGTGTCGGCGCCGAGCGCTGTGCCCGCATCCCATTCTGCTAGGTAGGCCATGACTTCCGGGCGCCGGAGCACGTCCAGTTTGACTTGGTCGGCTGGCTCCAGTTCCAGGCTGTGAACGTCGATGCCCGAGTCTGGTGATCCGTCGCCGGGCCAACGCACCTCCGCGATCATCTCGGCGTGCAGCCGGGGTGTCAGATAACGGATGCGATCGCTCTCGCCGAGAATCGCCGCGGCCTTCTCGACGTCGTTGCTCGCGGTGAGAAGGTGCAGTCGCGCTCCCTCACGCTGGGCCGCCGCATGCAGGGCATCGGCGACATCGGGGGCCGGCGCGACGGGCTTGCCCACGTGGCGGTTGGTTTCCCGCGCGAGCATCGGTTCGTACATCGCGGCCAGGTCGGGATCGGAGTCGCCGGACAAACGCAGGACTGCCCGCAGCGGGCTCGCATCGTCGCCGAGGTGAAAAGTCATGGGACCGAGGATTCCGTCGGCGGCGGACGCCACCCGCGCGTTGAATGCCGCAGCGCCCACCGCGACGGCGCTCGCCCGGTAACCGACGTCCATCGTCGACGTGTATTCCGGTGCCAGCGCGATGGTGACCGAATCGTCCTGCGCGGAAATGCGCCAGGGCTGGGCGTTCCCGCCCGACGGCGCGCGCACCGCCGCCGCCACCACCCGCTCGACGGCGTCCGTCGGTGTCGGATCGGTCTGTTCTTGCTGCGCGGGGTCCGCCGACGCCTTCGATGGGGTGGGGTCGTCGATCTCGTCGAGGCCGCGCGCAACGTCGATACGAAGCCTGCCGGACGACAGCTCCTCGCCGAGTCCGATTCTGCGCACCCCCTCGGCCACCAGCGTCGCGCTCAGTGCGACCTCGCCGACCAGCTGCGGCCAGGTGCCCAGCGTGCTTCCCACCTCGACGAGCGACGCCGCCATCCGGGGCGACAGCCGAGCACCATCCATCATGCGCAGGGCATACGGCACCTTGTCCTTGCTGGGCAATTCAGCCAGCTCAGCGAGGTCGACATCGCCCAGCAGGCCATGCATGATCGGCCGCTGCGGCTCCAGATCGAATCGCTCGACGTCCAGCAAACCGCGATCGCCGGTGGCCATCAGGACCGGGATTTGCCGCGCCCGCGCGGACACGCGGACCAGAAGCTTGGCGTCCAGCGAGTCGCATTCCTCGACGAGAATGTCGATGCCGTCGAGGAATGGATCTACCGAGTCCGCGGTGATTCCGCGGTCGAAGACTTCCACGGGCAGATAGGGGTCGAGCTCGGCGATCCGCCTGGCAGCCAGTTTCGCCTTGTTCAAGCCATGGTCGAACACCGCCGCCGGGACGCGGTTGAGGTTGGAAAGCTCGAGCTCGTCGAAGTCGGCGAGACGCAGGCCGCCACACAGCCCCTCCTGCGCAAGCATGTATGCGACGGTGTGGCCGACACTGAGCCCGACGATTCCGATCCGGAGTGCAGCGAGGCGGTCCTGCTCCTCTGCCGTGATCAGGTTCCGGTTACGGTCCAGGCGCACCGCGCGATAGCCACGCGGCCCGAGGACACCCACGACGACTCGCCGCCACGGGTAGTAGGCCCACTTTTTGGGCTCCGAGATGACGTCTGGGCCGGCAGCTGGGCGAAGCCGGCGTAATTCGCCGCGCTGTTCGTCCCACTCGTCTATGAATTCGATACTGGAGTCGGCTCGCAATTCCGATAACACTCGACGGTCATGTGATCGCGCCTCGTCGAGAACCGTTGCGCTGCAATGGTCCCCGCCGACTGAGGTCACAGGCCGCTACCGAGTGCGCGCGCACCTACGTGGTCAAGCTGACGTGCGAGTATGGCCATCTCGTTGAAGATCTTCGAGACCTGTTCTGGATCAGCATGCTTGGAGAAGGTGCTGCGGTCCCACCACATCATCTTTGTACGGTATCGGTCATCCGGATACCGCGTAGCGGGAATCTTGGAGGCCACCACACCACCTGACGTGCGCCAGCGGTCGAGGATGTGGGATCCCGCCGTTGCGACGACGAACTGGGCGTCCAAAAGTGCCATGGTCGGAAATGGGGTGCGGGCCAGGGTACTGCTGAGTGAGCGCCGCAGGCTCGGCTCATCGGAGACCCATGCGGTCTTCATCTCCACGACGCCGAACGGAATTCGGTCGTTCAACATTTTGCGCACGGTGCGCAGACCGGGCCGGTCCTCCCATTCGACGATCGCGTGCGATTCGTCGGCCGAGGCCAGTGGTCCCTTGGCCCTCAGACCGCCGACGACCTTGCCTGCCTCGTCGACCGCCGCGTGAAACAGCTGGGTATTGGCCTCGTCGAGCAACGAGTCCATGTCCAGCGCTCGTTCGACCCCGTGCTTGTGATAGCTGCGCACCGCGCCGTCGACGAAATCGGCCCACAGGGCCGGATCGGCGGCCGGGGTCGAAACAACGAGAGTGCAACTAGTGTCGGAATCGAACCAGCTGATTCCCTCTTCGAGAAAATCAGAACTCGGCCGTTTCGCGCTGATCTGACGAACTGTCATTTTTTGTCCCGTCGTTAGGGCAGCGGCGATCAAAATCGTCGAGTTGTCGCAGTTGCCGGGATGCATTCACACGCGTCCTATATGAAATGCCTAGGCATCGAGTATTGCGCTTTTGAAGACCGTTATTCCAGCTAGCGGGCCGATCGTGTCCGGCAAAGATTCGCTTGCTGAGCTATCTTGTTTGCGGGCGATCACCATAAAAATTGCTCGGCAATCTTCGCATGCGTCAATTATCGCAGATGAATTGATGTTGTAAGCGATCCCCGCGAACAAATTTAGGAAACTGAAAATGGCAATTTACGTTGCCGTAAATCTTGGACGACGTCGTAGCTGGTTGCCTCGGCAGCGAGGCAGCGAGTCACGTATGACCGATAGTGCCGCGATCGGAAGAGCTTTTCCAGCCGAGTCGACGTCTCGCCGATCACGGGAATGAGACTGTAGATGAGGTCCAGATCGGATGCGCGCGACCGGGGAGGGGTTGAGGGCATGTCCGCCGGAACGGATGTCGACGCCGACACGGGCGACTATCCACCGCAGGGCGCCGGACGTCTGCCCACCAAAGACATAGGACGGCTCTTGCTGCGGTGCGCCGACCGCCAGGGCCTCGTGGCCGCCGTGAGCAGTTTTCTGGCCGCGGCGGGCGCCAACATCGTGTCTTTGGATCAGCACGCCACCGAGCAGTCCGGGGGCACCTTCATGCAGCGGACGATATTTCACTTACCTGGCCTGACAGCGTTGCGTGATGCGCTCGAGCGTGATTTCGCCGAGCAGGTCGCCAGCCGTTTCGACATGGACTTCCGGCTGACAGAGGCGGCCAAGCCGAAACGGGTAGCGATTCTGGCCTCCAAAGAGGATCACTGCCTGCTGGACCTGCTGTGGCGCAATCGCCGCGGTGAACTGGACATGTCGGTGTCCATGGTCATCTCGAACCATCCGGACCTCGCCGACCAGGTTCGGCCATTCGGCGTGCCCTACCTCCATGTCCCCGCGACGAAAGGTTCACGCGCAGAGGCCGAACAGCGACAGCTCGACCTACTCCGAGGCAACGTCGACCTGGTGGTGCTGGCCCGTTACATGCAGATCCTCAGCCACGACTTCCTGGCCAAGGTGGACTGCCCGTTGATCAACATCCACCACTCGTTCCTGCCCGCGTTCATCGGTGCGGCGCCGTACCGGCGGGCCAAGGAGCGTGGCGTCAAGCTGGTCGGCGCGACCGCGCACTACGTCACCGAAGAGCTCGACGACGGACCGATCATCGAGCAGGACGTGGTGCGGGTCGACCACCGGCACTCCGTCGAGGACCTAGCTCGGCTCGGCGCGGACGTCGAGCGGGTGGTGCTGTCTCGAGCGGTGCTGTGGCACTGCCAGGACCGAATCATCCGGTACGGCAACCAGACCGTCATCTTCTAGCGGGACCGCTCAGTACTGCGTCGAGCCCTGGTCGACCGAGATTGCCTGGGCGGTGACCAGTCGCGACTCGTCGCTGGCCAGCCAGCACACCGCGTCGGCAATGTCCTCTGGCTGGGCCACCCAGCTCGGCAGAAAGGGCGTCAGCATCTTCATGAGGGCCTGGTTCCCGTCGGCTTCGGCGGCCTTGCCGATCGCGGCAACCATCTCCTGCGAACCCATCTCGGTGATGACTGGACCCGGGTGCACGCTGTTGACGCGAATCGAGTGCTTGCCGAGTTCGGCGGCGAACGCCCGAGCCATTCCTGTCACGGCGTGCTTGCTGGCGGTGTAGTGAATCATGAAGGGTTGCAGCTTGATTCCCGCCGCAGAGCCGATCAGGATTATTGATCCCCCGCGACCGCCGTCGATGATGTGCTGCGCACCCGCCATCACAGTGTTCCAGGTGCCCGTCACGTTGACGTCCATTACATCGCGAAACGCCTCGGGCGTGATCTCGTTCCATGCGGCGGGAGCGGAGATTCCGGCGTTGGCGACGATGATGTCGAGCCGGCCCAGCGTCGCGACACCCTCGTTGACCGTCTTGCGCATGCCGTCGAGGTCTCGTGTGTCGACGGCGGTGGTCAGGATGCGGCGCCCCGTCGCCTCGACGAGACGCGCCGTTTCGGCCAGATCCTCCGGCGTGGAAGACGGGTAGGGCGCACACGACGGCAGCTTGTCCGCGAGGTCGACGGCGATGATGTCCGCGCCTTCGCCGGCCAGTCGGACGGCATGCGCGCGCCCCTGGCCCCTCGCGGCCCCGGTGATGAACGCCACCTTGTCGGTCAATCGACCACCGACGCGATTCACGCCTTCGCCGCCTTCACGAGATTGCCTCCGATGATCAACCGCTGGATCTCACTGGTGCCCTCGTACAACCGCAGCAGCCGGACGTCGCGGTAGATCCGTTCGACCGGGACCTCGCGCATGTAGCCGCTTCCGCCGTGTACCTGTACCGCGAGATCGGCTACGTTGCCCGCCATTTCGGTGCAGAACAGCTTGGCCGCCGATGGGGCGATCCTGCGATCCTCTCCGCTGATCCACAGGCGCGCGGTGTCGCGGACCAATGCGCGCCCAGCCATAACACCGGTCTGCTGGTCGGCGAGCATCGCCTGCACGAGCTGGAAGGTCCCGATCGGTTTCCCGCCCTGCGTGGCGGTTGCGGCGTACGTCACGGATTCGTCCAGCGCGCGCTGGGCGATGCCGACGGCGAGCGCCGCGATGTGGACCCGACCCCGGGCCAGCGACGTCATCGCGGCGCGGTATCCGATGTCCTCGCTGCCGCCGATCAACGCTTCGGCAGGTACGCGCACGTCGGTGAAGTTGACATCGGCTGTCCACGCGCCTTCCTGCCCCATCTTCGCGTCCTTGACGCCCACCTGGACTCCCTCGGCTTCGGCGGGAACCAGAAAGACGGCGATGCCGGGCCCGTCGTCGTCAGCGGGTCGCGTGCGCGCGAAGACGATGAACAGGTTCGCGATCGGCGCGTTCGTGATAAATCGTTTGTCCCCGTTGATGATCCAGTCGTCCCCGTCACGAACCGCCTTTGTCCGCAGTCCCGACGGATTGGATCCCGCACCGGGTTCGGTCAGAGCGAAGGACGCCACGACCTCGCCAAGGGCCATGCGCTCGAGCCAGCGAGACCTCTGCTCGTCGGTGCCGAACCCGACGAGCACCTGCCCGGCGATGCCGTTGTTGGTGCCGAACATCGACCGCAGCGCAAGCGAGGTATAGCCCAGTTCCATCGCCAGCTCGACATCCTGGGCGAGATTCAGCCCGAGCCCACCCCACTCCTGGGGGATCGCGTAGCCGAAGAGGCCCATCTTCTCGGCCTGCTCGCGGAGATCGTCGGGCACCCGGTCCTCGGCGACTATTTCCTGCTCTCTCGGGACGACTGCGTTGCGAACGAACTGACGAGTTTGAGCCAGGATCTCCTGGAAGTCCTCGTCGCTGACTTGCGCGGTGGTCATTGCAGACGTGCTCCTTCGGCGAGTGGGTGCCGCATGGACCGAGAAATCATATATGAAATATGATGTTGGTCTGCCGGGGCCCCTTGGGTCCGAAATACAGCTGAAGAATGGGTGATCACGTGTCATTGCTGGCAGATCAGACGGCGGTCGTCACCGGCGGTGCGCGCGGTTTGGGGTACGCCATCGCGGAGCGATTCATCGCCGAAGGTGCCCAAGTCGTTGTGGGCGATCTCGACATCGCCGCGACCGAGGCGGCCGCAGAGGAACTCGGCCCCGACGCCCTCGCGGTGAAATGCGATGTGACCAAGGCCGAGGATGTCGATGCGTTGCTCGCCGCAGCTGTCGAGCACTTCGGCGGCCTCGACATCATGGTCAACAACGCGGGCATCACCCGTGACGCCACCATGCGCAAGATGACCGAGGAGCAGTTCGACGAGGTCATCGCCGTCCATCTGAAGGGCACCTGGAATGGCACCAAGGCGGCCGCGGCGATCATGCGTGAGAACAAGCGCGGCGCGATCGTCAACATGTCGTCGATCTCCGGCAAGGTCGGGCTGGTCGGCCAGACGAACTACTCGGCGGCCAAGGCAGGCATCGTCGGGATGACGAAGGCCGCCGCCAAGGAACTTGCACACCTCGGTGTCCGCGTCAACGCGATTCAGCCGGGGTTGATCAGATCCGCGATGACCGAGGCTATGCCACAACATATTTGGGACCAGAAGCTGGCCGAGGTGCCGATGGGCAGAGCCGGCGAACCGGTGGAAGTGGCAAAGGTCGCATTGTTCCTCGCCAGCGATCTTTCGTCGTATATGACCGGGACTGTTCTGGAGGTCACGGGAGGAAGGCACATATGAGCGCACATGACGTCGTGATCTGCGAGCCGGTGCGTACGCCGATCGGCCGCTACGGGGGAATGTTCAAGTCGCTGACCGCCGTCGAACTCGGGGTGACCGCGCTGAAGGGCCTGCTCGACCGCACCGGAATCGCGCCGGAAGCGGTGGACGACGTGATCCTCGGTCACTGCTACCCGAACAGCGAGGCCCCCGCCATCGGTCGCGTCGTCGCGCTGGATGCAGGACTGCCGGTGACTGTTCCCGGCATGCAAATTGATCGGCGCTGCGGCTCGGGGCTGCAGGCCGTGATCCAGGCGGGGCTGCAAGTGGGCAGCGGCGACTGTGACCTCGTGGTGGCAGGCGGTGCAGAAAGCATGAGCAATGTCGCCTTCTATTCCACCGATATGCGTTGGGGTGGTGCACGTTCAGGTGTCGCAGTGCACGACGGGCTCGCCCGCGGTCGCACCACCGCGGGTGGCCGCGACTATCCGGTGCCTGGCGGAATGCTGGAGACCGCGGAGAACCTGCGCCGCCAGTACGGCATCTCGCGACAGGAGCAGGACGAGTTGGCGGTGGCGTCGCATCAGCGGGCGGTCACCGCGCAGAAGGACGGCATCCTGGCCGAGGAGATCATCCCGGTGGCGGTGCGCACCAGGCAGGGCGAGGAGCTGATCGACACCGACGAGCACCCGCGCGCCGACACCACCGTCGAGTCACTCGCCACGCTGAAACCCGTTCTGCTGAAGGGTGACCCGGACGCCACAGTGACAGCCGGGAACGCCAGCGGGCAGAACGACGCCGCTTCGATGTGCATCGTGACGACGCCGGAGAAGGCCGACGAGCTGGGGTTGACCCCGCTGGCCCGGCTGGTGTCGTGGGGCGTGGCGGGTGTGGCACCCAACATCATGGGCATCGGGCCGGTGCCCGCCACCGAGGCAGCGCTCGGCAAGGCGGGCCTGCGGCTCGCCGACATCGACGTGATCGAGCTCAACGAGGCGTTCGCCGCGCAGGCGCTGGCTGTGATGCGGGAGTGGGGATTCACCGCCGCCGACCGCGAGCGGACGAACGTGCACGGGTCGGGGATCTCGCTCGGGCATCCGGTCGGGGCCACCGGCGGCCGGATGCTCGCCACGCTCGCGCGGGAACTGCACAGGCGCGAGGCGCGCTACGGGCTGGAGACCATGTGTATCGGCGGCGGCCAGGGCCTTGCCGCGGTGTTCAAAAGGGCAGGCTCATGACCAGGATCGGCCAAACGCTGGGCCTGACGGAGTTCCAGACCGAAATCGTCGCCAACGTACGGCAATTCGTCGACAAGGAGATCATCCCGAACGCGCAGGAGCTCGAGCACTCCGACACCTACCCGCAGGAGATCGTCGACCAGATGCGGGAGATGGGCCTGTTCGGCCTGATGATCCCCGAGGAGTACGGCGGCCTCGGCGAGTCCCTGCTGACGTATGCGCTGTGTGTGGAGGAGCTGGCGCGCGGGTGGATGAGCGTCTCGGGTGTGATCAACACCCACTTCATCGTGGCGTACATGCTGCGCCAGCACGGCACCGAGGAGCAGAAGCAACGGTTCCTGCCGCGGATGGCCACCGGTGAGACGCGGGGGGCGTTCTCGATGTCCGAACCCGAACTCGGCTCGGACGTCGCGGCGATCCGCACGCGGGCCAAGCGCAACGACGACGGCACCTACACAGTCGACGGCCAGAAGATGTGGCTCACCAACGGCGGAAGCTCGACGTTGGTGGCCGTGTTGGTGCGAACCGACGAAGGGGCCGACAAGCCGCACCGCAACCTGACCGCTTTTCTCGTCGAGAAGCCGACCGGGTTCGGGGAAGTCGCACCGGGACTGACGATTCCAGGCAAGATCGACAAACTCGGATACAAGGGCATCGACACCACGGAGCTGATCTTCGACGGCTATGCCGCCAAGGCCGACGACATTCTCGGTGAGACACCCGGACAGGGGTTCTTCCAGATGATGGACGGCATCGAGGTCGGCAGGGTGAATGTCTCGGCGCGGGCCTGCGGTGTCGGCATTCGCGCGTTCGAACTGGCCGTGCGATACGCCCAGCAGCGACAGACCTTCGGCAAGCCGATCGCCGAGCACCAGGCCATTGCCTTCCAGCTCGCCGAGATGGCCACGAAAGTCGAAGCGGCCCATCTGATGATGGTCAACGCCGCCCGGCTCAAGGATTCGGGCGAACGCAACGACGTCGCGGCGGGCATGGCGAAGTATCTCGCGAGCGAGTTCTGCTCGGAGGTGACGCAGCAGAGCTTCCGCATCCACGGCGGATACGGGTACTCCAAGGAGTACGAGATCGAGCGGCTGATGCGCGATGCCCCGTTCCTGTTGATCGGGGAAGGCACCAGCGAGATCCAGAAGAACATCATCAGCAAGCGGCTACTCGCCGACTATCGGATCTGACGGTGTCCGTTCCGGAATTCGCAACCCGGCCACAGCTTTCCGAGGCGGTGGCCCGGTACGTCCGCAACCGGATCTTCGACGGCACCTACGCCGCGGGTGAATACGTGCGGCTCGACCAGCTGGCGGCCGACCTCGGAATCAGCGTCACGCCGGTGCGCGAGGCGCTGTTCCAGTTGCGTGCCGAGGGGCTGCTCGATCAGAAGCTGCACCGCGGGTTCGTGGTGCTGCCGGTTACCGGTCGGGACATCACCGACGTCTCCGATGTACAGGCACATATCGGCGGGGAACTCGCGGCGAGGGCGGCGATGAACATCACCGACGAGCAGGTGCGTGAGTTGGAGTCGATTCAGGAACAGCTGGAGGTCGCGTACAGGAGCGACGACCACGAGCGCGCGGTCCGGCTCAACCACGATTTCCACCGCGCGATCAATATCGCCGCCGATTCGCCGAAACTGGCGCAGCTGATGTCCCAGATCACCCGCTACGCACCGGAATCGGTGTTCCCTGTCGTGGCCGGGTGGCCGAAGCGGTCGATGAAGGATCACCGGCGGGTGGTTGCGGCGCTGGCGAAGCGCGACTCGGAGCAGGCCCGCGCGGCCATGTCCGAGCACCTGTCAGCGGGCGCCACGCCGCTGATCAATCACCTCAAGCAGCGCGGGGTGGTCAGCTAGGCGGAGTCTCCGGTTTGAGGTGGCCGTAGTCCCGGGTCTGCCGTCGCGGTACTGTCGTCCCCTCGCACGGACGCCGTATTGGAGTCCCCATCCGCAGCTGCAGAGCTCGAGTCTCCCTTGACGACGACCTTGTTCGGGTTACCGCCGGCTGCGACTGCGGAAACCTCAGTCTCTTGCGCTGCACGTTGCTCTCCTGTCCCATGACCTGGGCCCCCGATATCGTGCATCACGTAGGCGCCGGTTTCGTGCGGACCGTGACTGTCCACCGCGGCGCTCGCATTGGCGACGGACGCCAGTCCCAAGGCACCCACGACGATGCCAGCGGCTGCGACGGGACCCGCAGCCATGCGGATCATATTGCGAGACATATTGGTATTCATGTGAATTCTCCTCCGTGAACAGGTTGCTTGGCCCAGACGCTATGGATTCGGAGGCGCCGAGGCTCGCTTGTGCGCACAACCCGCACAACGCGCGATCTTCAGCTTTTGCGCATTGTGCTCACCGAATCTGCGGTCAAGCCTGTCCGGCGTCGTCACCCCTGCTCGGCAGAAGAAGATCCGGAGCCTCCAGTCGGGTAGTCAGCATCCGCCTGAGTTCTGCGACGTCGACCTTGCCGGTTCCGCCGCGGGGAATGGCGTCGTCGGAGTCGACGATCAGCCAGACCGTCGGAACCTTGAACGAGCTCAACAGCTTTCGCGCAGCGGCCCGCAGATGATCCGCCGATTCACCGCCGATCACCACGGCACCCACCGCGCCCGACACCTCGGTGACGAAGGCGTTCTGGACGCCGTCGATGCTGCGGAGCGCCTGCTCGACCTCGCTGGGGTACACGGTGGCGCCGCTGACCTTGAACATGTCATCGGATCGGCCGTGGTAGAACATGAAGCCGTCCTCGTCGAGATGGCCGAGATCGCCGGTGGGGTAGTAGCCGTCGGCGGTGAACACCTCTTCCCGACTGCGCCTGCAGATGCCGCGAAGCGTGTTCGGCCCGCGGATCTGGATCATCCCGATCGTGCCCGTCGACACGGGTTCGCCGGTGTCGGGGTCGACGATGCGCACCTCGGTGCCCTCGAACGGCTTGCCGCAGCTGCCCCACGCAGACCGCGGCATATCGGTGTCGGCGGGGTAGCCGCAGTAGGGTCCGAAGGCTTCCGTCATCCCGAACAACTTGGCGCGGGCTCCCGGCTGGGCGTGGTCCCCGGGCGGCAGCAGCGCCTCCAGGCTGCCGGGCCGCAGCGCCGACAGGTTGGCGCCGGCGGAGTCTGACTGACGGGCAAGGACTTCGGCTTGGTCGGGCCAGCCTCGAAACAGCGTGACGCACTCGCGTTCCAGCAGCCCCAGCGTGGTTTCCGGTCGCGGTATCTCCTCGGTGATCAGCGTGGCCCCGGCCAGCAGTGCCGACAGAATGCCGCTGCCGAAGCCGCCCACCCAGAAGAACGGCATCGGCAAGTACAGCCGGGTGTCGACGTCGATGCACCGGGCGGCGAGCCCGGAGTGAACGGCACTCAACGCGTTGCCGTGCGAATGGATGACGCCCTTCGGTGGCCCGCTGCTTCCCGACGTGAACATGACGGCCAATGCGTCGGCGGGCGTCACGGTATCGGCGGTCGCGTCGACGGTGGCGTCGGCCTCCACACTGGCCAGCTCCCCAGGCGTCCAAACATGGCGCAGTGCGGGCAGTTTCGTCGGCGAGTACACCTCGGCCGCGAGTTCGTCGTGGTATCGGTGCCCGCGGAACTCCTCGACGGCGACCAGCACCTGCACGGAGGCGACCCGCAGCTGTGCGACGAGCTCGCGGGGGGCAAGCAGGGTGCTCAGCGGGACGAGCACGGCCCCGATTCGTGTCAGGGCGATGGCGGTCTGCACCCACCGCACCCCGTTAGGCATGATCAGTCCGACCCGGGTGCCCTTCGTCACGCCTGCGTCGACGAAGGCGGCCGCCATGTCGCGCGTCGTCGCGTCGAGTTCGCCATAGCTGATCCGCATCGCCGGGTCGATCACCATTGGTTTCGGGCCGTGCTCGGCGGCGCGCAGCCGGACCAGCCGGTCGATCGTGGTGGCGCGTTCAGGCATCGAACACCGCCGCCAGCCGCTTCATGTCGACCTTGCCGCTGGAGAGCAGAGGTATCTCCGACGGTGCGACCGCGATGATGCGCTTGGGAATCTTGTAGGCCGACAGCTCTCGCTTCAGTTCCCGCCGAAGCGTTGACTCGTCGAACGCATCGCTGATGGCGATGACCGCGACGACCGCTTCTCCGCGCTCGGGGTCGGGTATGCCGAACACGTACGCGGTCAGGTTCCCGCTGACCCGTGCGATCGCCTTCTCCACCTCCGCCGGTGTGACATTCGCACCCGCGGTCTTGATCATGGAACCGCGTCTACCGAGGAAGTGGTGGAAGCCCTCGGCATCGATGCGCACCAGGTCGCCGGTGTGAAACCAGCCGTCGGAATCGAAGCATTCCTCGCGGCTGTGTTTGTAGTAGCACTGCATCAGGTACGGGCCGCGGATGCACAGCTCACCGTCCTCGCCGACCTTCGCGTCGAAACCAGGTGCGGGCTTGCCGAACGACCCGCGCCTGCGCTCGGGCTGGTCGGATTCGTCGCCGCTGAGCAGTACGACGCCGCCCGCTTCTGTCATGCCGAGCATGTTGTGCCGCAGTTCTGAGTTGGCGGGTCGCGCCTCGGGCGCCATGATCGGGTACAGGTTGCCGCGCCGCATCGACGACAGGTCGCGCGAGCCGATGCTAGGGTGCCGAGCCAGATGCGCGATCCCGGCGACGAAACCATTTGTCACAGTGGGGCGTTCAGCCTCGAGCAGATCAAGTGTCTGCGCTGCGTCTGTGGCGTTGGAACACACCAGCGTCGAACCGGCGACCAGCGTGGCAAGCAGGCCGAACGCGAACCCGCCTATCCAGAAGAACGGCGAGGTGCAGAACAGCCTGTCATCGGCGGTCAAGCCGCGAACCGCGTTGAGATTCACCTGGTGCTCGAGCAGTGCGGAGTGCGTGTGCACGACGCCTTTGGGAGCGCCGGTCGATCCCGACGTGTAGATGACCGCCAGGGCATCCGAGCCGTCGACGTCGTGCTCCATCGCCGCGAGCAGCGACTCATCGACGGCGTCGGCCGGCGCGGAATCGATCAGCACATGACGCAGAAGGGGCACGGCGGTCCCGTCGATGTCGGACAGCCGCGCGCGAAAGTCGTTGCCGCGGTATGACGCCGTGGCGAGCAGGATCGCGGTGTCGCTGTGCGCGAGTTGTCTGCGCAACTCCGTCGCGGTGGCGAATGTCGGGTACGGGATGGCCACCGCGCCGATCCGCGTCGCGGCCAGCATCGCGACCACGAACTCGCCGCCGTTGGGATACAGCAGACCGACGTGGGTGCCCTTGCCCGCCCCGAGGGCGATCAGGCCGCGGGCCAACTCTGCTGACCGGCGTTCGGCGTCGGAATAGCTGAGCCGGTCGTCATCGCAGACCAGCAGCGGATGCGCGCCCCTGGCGGCCGCCTGCCGTCGCAGGATCGCGCCGACGGTGTGCGTTCTACCGGGCACGGATGGCGCTCAGGTCGGGCTTGCCGGACGGCGTCCGAGGTATGACGTCGACGATGATGATCTCGGTAGGAATCTCGTAGCCCGCCAGCCGGTTTCGCAGATAGTCGACCAGCTCGTCGGCGTCGGCGGACGCCGACTCCCGCAGCTCCACGACAGCCACGGGTGTTTCCCCGAGGCGGTCGTCGGGCCGTCCCACCACGGCCGCGCCCAACACGGCGGGATGGCTTTCCAGCGCCGCGCGCACATCGTCGGGCATCACCTTGAAGCCGCCCCGGATGATCGCCTGGTCGGCGCGGCCGAGGATCCACAGGAAGCCGTCGTCGTCGATGCGGGCCGTGTCGGTCGTGCGCATCCAGTCCGCGGACGGCCCGAGCTGGGCCGGCTTGACCTCCAGTAGACCGGGCTCGTCGGGGCCGAGCGGGTTGCCGTCGTCGTCCACCACCCGCAGCAGGGCTCCGGGATTCGCGCGGCCGACGCTGCCACGCTTGTCCTGCCAGTACTTCTGATGGTCGGCGTACGTCCAGCCCGCGACGCCGCCACCGAATTCCGTTGCGGCATAGGAGGTCAGCACGGGAATCCCGAACTTTTGCTGAAAGGCATCGGCATCATCTGCGGACAGCGGCGCGGTGCCCGACGTGACCGCTCGTACACTGGCGAGGTCCTCCTTGGTCAGGGCGGAGTGCAACACCATCCGTAATGCGGCGGGCACCAGCGACACCGCCTTGGGGCGATGCCGCCGCACGGCGTCGGCCCACCGTTCCAGCTCGAATCGCTCCAGCAGCGCAAAGGGCCTGGCCTCGACAACGCATTGCAGCACTCGGAACACCCCGCCGATGTGCACCAGCGGGGCGTTCACGATCGCCACCCCGCGGCGGACTTCCGTCGGCGTGGGAGAGCGATCCGGTTCGGGCCCGATCACGCTGTGGGCCAGCATGTCGTAGGTGAGGTCGACCCGCTTCGGCGGGCCGGTGGTGCCGCTGGTCAGCATCCGCACCGCGACACCGGGCCTGTCGGCGGCACGGCCGTCGCCCGCCGTCGGCCGCGGTTCGTCGTCCAGCGTCGATATCGAGATGATCATCGAATCGTGCGACGGACCGACCAGGGCCGCCAGATCATCGGAGTTTCCGATGATCACTGGCAGTGCGAGTGCTTGGATGTCGGCCTTGGTGCGGTCATCGCCGCGGGACGGGTTGACGGCGACGACGGTCCCGCCGGCCAGCAGCACCCCGAGCAGCGCCGCGACATGCGCAGGCGTGTTACGCAGCAGGATCCCGACCTGACCGCGGTCGTCGACGGCTGCGGCGATCGTGCGGGCCGGCGTGCCGACGCGGCGCCACGAAAACCATTGGCCCTCATACTCGATCGCGGGCTCATCGGGCGCCAGGTCCAGCACGGCCGCGATCCGTCGGCGCAACGGATGGTCGGCCATCACCGGATCCGGGGTTCGGGCCGGTTCGGCGCTTCGTGCTCCGCGAGTTCCGCCTGGCCGATCGGGTTGCCCAGCCGCGTGTAGATGAGGTTCTGGTCGAGCGCGGCGCGGTACGGCTTGTCCAGCGACTCCCAGATCGCCTTCACGGTGCCCTGTGTCGCCGACGGCGGTTTGGCGGCGATGGTCGCCGCGATCTCGTGCGCACGTTGCCACAACAGGTCGCCGGCGACCACCTCCGACACCAGGCCGATCCGCAGCGCGGTATCGGCGCCGACGCGTTCGTCGTTGCCCATCAAGGCGATTCGCAGCGTATCGGCAAGGCCGATACGTCGCATCAGCCCGATCGGCTCGAGCGCGCAGACCAGACCGGCGGACACGTGCGAGTCGAAGAAGGTCGCATCGTCCGAACAGATCACGACGTCGGCCTCGTTGACGAAGTAGAAGGCGCCCGCGGTGCACATGCCCTGTACGGCGCACACGACCGGCTTCCACATCTTCTGCCACTTCGGGCTGAGCGGCTCACCGGGGTCTTCGTGGTTCCACACGTTGTCGGGTTGGCCGTACGGCGTCTTGATGTCGAGACCGGCGCTGAACGCGCGGGTGCCCGCCGCCCGCAACACCACTGCGTGCACCGCGTCGTCGAGTTTGACGATGCGCCAGGCTCGGGCCATCTCCTCACACATCGTCCGGTTGAAGGCGTTGAGCGCATCGGGCCGGTTCAACGTGATGGTGGCGACGTGGTCATCGGTATCGACGTCGAGCAGGATGGTCTCGAAGCTGTCGCTCATCGGCATTGCCAGTTCGGTGCGCGTTTTTCGACGAACGCCTTGGGCCCTTCGAGTGAGTCCTCGGTGTGCAGATTGCGCTCGCGAAAGGCCTCCGCGAGGATCTCGCCCTCGTGTAGCGGCATGTCGAGGGTCTTGTGGATGGCCAGCCGGGTGCCGCGGACGGCAAGCGGCGCATTGGAGTTCACGATGTCGGCGATCTCGTGTGCGCGCTCGAGCAGCCGTTGGTGCTCGACGACCTCGGAGATCATGCCGAGTTCGTATGCGCGCTGTGCGCCCATCCGCTCGTGCTTGCCCGTCAATGCCATGCGCAGTGCGACGCTGCGCGGCAGCACCCGGGCCAGCCGCACCATCTCACGGCCTGCGACCAACCCGATGCTGACGTGTGGGTCAAAGAAGGTGGCCGCCTCCGATGCGATGACGATGTCGCCCGTCGTCACCCAGTCCAGGCCCGCGCCACAGCAGATGCCGTTGATCGCCGCGAGTACGGGTTTGGCCATCCGGCGGAACGGCGGCGTGCCCTCCTGCGGGGCCTCCCACTGGTCGTAGGTCGACAGGTAGGGGCGCTCGTTGATGACCTTGCCGTCTTCCGGGATCTGCTTTGCGTCGGCGCCGGTGCAGAATGCTCGGCCGGTTCCCGTGACGATGAGAAGCCAGACGTTGTCGTCGTTTTCGGCTTCGTCGTATACGGTCCGAAGCTCGGTGATCATATGTGGGCTGAGCGCATTGAGCGCATTCGGCCGATTCAGTGTGATCGTGGCCTTGTGTCCGTCGACCTCGTAGCGGATGTCGTCGAAAGAGCTAGCAGACATGAGTGATTCCTTTGTTGATCATCGGCCACTGAACTCTGGTGGACGCTTGTCGCGAAATGCGGCCAGACCCTCTTTGAAATCGATTGTCCGGCAAGACAGCTCCAGGTTGAACAACTCCTGGTTCATCGTCTGGGGCAACGTCGCGTGCTGCCCATAGTGAATCGCCTGTTTGGCCAGGCCGATTGCCACTGTGGGAGCCGCGCCGAGGCGGGCAAGCAGCTCCTCGGTGACGTCATCCACGACGGACGGGTTGACTGCGCGATGGATCAGGCCCCACTCCTCGGCGTCCTTCGCCGCGACCTTCTCGCCGAGTAGCAGCATCCGCTTGGCTCTGGCGAGACCGACTAATCGGGGCAGCAGCCACGTCGACCCGGAATCGGGGCTGAAGCCGCGGGTGACGAACGGCTCCCAGAACAGCGCATCGTCGGCGGCGACGGTGAAGTCGGCGGCCAGCGCGAGGTTGCAGCCGAGGCCGACGGCCCATCCGCGCGCCGTGCACACGACCGGCAGTTGGATGGCGTGCACCAGTTCGATCAGCCGATGTGCGGTGTGGGGGATGCGCCGGAGAAGGTCGCCGGTGCGCGGCCGGACGCCGCCTGTGTTGGTGGCCACCCAGTCGCCACCTGCGCAGAAATCCCCACCCTCGCCGCGGATGTGGATGACGCGGAGGCCGTCGTCGGATGCCGCTTCGGTCAGCGCGGCGACCAGTGTGTCGACCATCGGATGGCTGAGCGCGTTTCGCCTGGCCGGGCGGTCCAACGTCAGCCGGAGAGTCGCGCCGTCGCGGCCGACGACCACCGAGCCGTCAGCGGAGCCGACCTCTTGACTCACCGCCGGTCCCTTCGTCAGCCAGTTATACGGATACCCATACAGTAGGCTAAACCATTACTATCCTGTACAAGATAGAAAGGAAAGCCCGAATGGCGCATGGCGATACAGCCCGGTTCGGAGAGCAGCCGCTCCCGCAGACCGTTGCCGCCGCGGGCGCATTGCGGCGACTCGCGGGGATCCTGCTCTCGTTGGAGCATCCGCATCCGACCGTCGACGCAATGGTCGCGCAGTTCGCCGATTGGGAGAACGAGTTGGCAGAAGCCGTCGCGCCGGACAACACCCCGCGCATGGGTGCCGACGGTGCCGAGACGCAACGGATCTACCTTTCGCACGCGTTCGACATCGGCGCCTACAACCCGTGCTTCCCCGAGTACACGTTCGACCGCATCGATGCCGAGACGGCCGAGGGGCACGTCATATTTCCCGTTGCCTACGAGGGTCCGCCTGGATTGGTGCACGGCGGTTTCCTCGCCGTCTTCTTCGACTGCGTTATGCAGCACCAGAATTGCGCCACCGCGTTGTCGGGCAAGACCCGCTCGCTGAACGTCACCTTCCGCAGGCCGACGCCGATCCTGGCCGAGTTGCGCTTCGACATCACCCGCTCCCAGGTCGAACGGGGCGTCACCTCAATTGCGAGGCTGCTGCTCGACGACGAGGTGCTCTGCATCGGCGAGGCCAACACGCTCGCGCTGTCACCTGACAAGCTGACCGGCTTCAACTTCGGCAAGCGGCGGCCCTGATCCCGTGGAGTTGCAGGGCATCCGCCAGCCGCGCGTCGCTGAGATCGTCGCGGCACGGCTGCGCGAGGAGATCCTCTCCGGCCGCCTCAAACAGGGCGATGTGCTTCCTTCGCAGGAGAGTCTCTTCCAGGAGTTCGGCATCAGCCCACCCGCACTGCGGGAAGCGATTCACATCCTCGAGACCGACGGCCTGATCTCGGTGCGGCGCGGCAACGTCGGGGGAGCAGTGGTGCATCTGCCGTCGGCGGCCCGCACCGCCCACATGATCAGCATGGTGCTGCAGACCAGGGCCTCGACCCCCGCTGATGTCAGCGAGGCCCTGTTGCACCTCGAGCCGATCTGCGCGGGGATGTGCGCGTCGCGGGAGGACCGGATGACCGAAGTCGTTCCCCATCTGCAGGCCGAAATCGACCTTCAGACCGAACAATTCGACGACCTGTCGCGGTACGTGCCGAACGCGCGGCGGTTTCACGAGGATTTGGTGTCCCGGTGCGGCAACGAGCCGATGATCCTGCTCATCGGCTCGCTGGAAATGATCTGGTCGGCACACGAGTCCTCGGTGTGGAGCGACGACGACGTCAACCACAAGACGATGCGGGCCGCGCTGCGTGACCACCAGAGGCTGGTGGATGCCATCCGCGACGGAAACACCACAAGGGCGGTGCGCCTGGCGCAGGACCACCTCGCCGCGGCGCGTCGCAACACGCTCGCCGCCGGCTCAGACAAAACCATTGAGGCCAAACTGATTTCGAGGAGCCCGGGACGATGACTGCTTCCACCGACGATCGTGTCCTCTTCGACGTCGATCGTGACAAGCGGATCGCGTCGATCACCCTCAACAACGCCAAGCAACGAAACTCCTACGACGCCGCGATGCGCGAGGCCGTCGCCCGCTGCCTGGACGCCGTGGCCGAGGACGACGACATCACCGTCGCGCTGCTGCGTGGCGCCGATGGAGTGTTCAGCACGGGGGCGGACATGAACAACGCCTACGGCTGGTACGGCGAACGCGGCGACAGCGGCGACGGCAAGAAGAGCAGGCCCAGTCAGCGGCGGCGCCTGACCGTCGATCGCAAGTCCTTCGGCTTCTACCACAACCTGATGGGGTTCCCGAAGGTCACCGTCGGTGAGATCAGCGGATACGCACTCGGCGGCGGCTTCGAGATGGCGTTGATGACAGACATTTCCGTGATCGCGCGCGACACGCAGATCGGCATGCCCGCCACCCGCTTCCTCGGACCCGCGCTGGGCAGCCTGCACATGTTCTTCCACCGCCTTGGCCCGGTGCTGGCGCGGCGGCTGCTGCTGACCGGCGACATCATCGAGGCGGGCGCAATCGAGCACCTCGGCGTCTTCACCGACACCTGCGATCCGTCGAAGGTCACGGCCCGCGCGCGGTACTGGGCGGAGAAGGCCGCCAAGATGCCTGCCGACGGTGTCGTCATCGCCAAGGAGGCGTTTCGCCTCGTCGAGCAGAGCCAGGCCTATCAGGGCGAGGAAGTAGCGAGCTATTTGTTCCACGCCTACGGGACCAACCTGCAGTTCGCCGACGGCGAGTTCAACTTCGTCAAGACGCGGGCCGCGCACGGCACCAAGGAGGCGTTCCGGCTGCGTGACCAGCATTTCCACGTCCCCGAGCCGGAGTGACGCCTGTCACGTACTGAAGGCGATACAGTATCTGCTACTTTTGTAACGTCGCAATTACCAAAAGCTGAGGTCGGAGAACATGGGCACACCCGTCATAGTCAGCGCCGCCAGGACGGCGATCGGCCGCTCGTTCAAGGGCACGCTGGTCAACACCCCGCCGGAAACACTCATCACGACGGTGCTTCCCGAGGTCGTCCGACGGTCGGGCGTCGACCCTGCCGACTTCGACGACATCATCTTCGCCGAATCGCACTACGGCGGTGGCGATCTTGCGCGCTATGCGGCAACGGCAACCGGAATGGATCACGTCCCCGGCCAGTCGGTCAACCGGCACTGCGCGGGCAGCCTGACCGCGATAGGCAACGCGGCCGCGCAGATCGGCTCCGGTATGGAGCGCGCGCTGGTGGCAGGCGGTGTGCAGTCGCTGTCGATGACGCCGCTGGTGAACTGGCGCATTCCCGGCCCCGAGCTGAAGTTCGAGGAGCGGTGGATGCCGCCGACGCACGTCGAGACGCCGGACGCGCCCTGCAAGGACATGTCGATCACCGTCGGATGGAACACCGCGCAGGCGGTCGGCATCACCCGCGAGGAGATGGACGCGTGGGCGGCGCGGTCGCACCAGCGCGCGATCGCCGCGATCGACGAGGGCAAGTTCCTCGACGAGATCATCCCCCTGAAGGTGCAGCAGTTCGACGGATCGGTCGTCGACTTCAGCGTCGACGAGCACCCGCGTCGCGACACCACTATCGAGAAGCTGGCCGGCCTGAAGGTGTTGCACCCGGAAATCGAGGGCTTCTCGATCACCGCGGGCAACAGCAGCGGCACCAACGACGCCGCCGCAGCGGTCGCGCTGGTGGATGGCGACTACGCCGACGCGGAGAAGCTGACCAGGATGGCCACCGTGAAGGCTTGGGCCGCAGCGGGTGTCGCGCCCCGCGACTGCGGGCTTGGCGCCGTGCAGGTTATCGGCAAGGTGCTGAAGCGCGCCGGGCTGAAGCCGTCGGACGTCGCGCTGTGGGAGATCAACGAGGCGTTCGCCTCCGTGCCGATCGCTGCATGCCGCGAGTACGGACTCGACGAGGATCTGGTGAACTTCTCCGGAAGTGGTTGCAGCCTCGGCCATCCGATTGCCGCATCGGGTGCGCGAATGGTCACCACGCTGGTGTATGAACTGCAGCGCCGTGGCGGCGGGATCGGCGTCGCGGCCATGTGCGCAGGCGGCGGCCAGGGCGGCGCCGTCGTCGTCGAGGTCTAGTGATTTCGGCGCGCTAACCGGCGCTCAGCGCACGGTAGCGCGCCGAAATCGCTATTTACGGGCCGGCTTTTTGATCAGTCGGTCGGCGTGATCGAGAATGCACTCGAGGCCGTACTCGAAGTTCTGTTCGTCCGACGCGCCGATGCGATGGCCTTCGCGGGTGAGCTTCGCCATCAGAGGCGTCGTTTCCGGGTCGATGACCATCGTCTCTTCGAAGTCGCCTGCGCCGTCGTTCGACCGGTTCTTGTCGTAAAGCCGCTGCAGGACAACGGATCCGCGCACATGCACCGACACCGCCGAGTAGGTGTCGAAGGCATCCTCGGGCGACAGGCCCGCTTCGGCGAGGCTTTCGATCGCCTTCTCGACGGCGACGACACCGAGCTTCGCGGCGCGCGGGCTCAGCGCCGACCGAATCAGGATCAAATCGCAGAGAATCGGGTTGCCGAGGAACGTCTTTCGCATGGTCCGCGCGTGATTGCGCAGGGTCTCGCGCCAGTCCTTGGCCTCGATATACGGTGTCGCGAACACGTACTGCTTCAGCGCGCGATCGGTCATCGCGTTGAGGAGGTCGTCCTTCTTGCGGAAGTACCAGTAGATGCTCGTCACCCCGACGCCGAGATGCTTGCCGAGCAGCGGCATGCTCAGGTTGTCGATGCCGACGTCCTCGGCGAGTTCGAACGCGCCCTTGATGATGTCGTCGGGATTGATGGACCCACGTTCGCGTCGCTGACGCTTCTCCGCGGTTGCTTGCTTGGCCACTAAGGGCACCTCCATCACATCAATGCCGGAACCGAATGTAATCGACCACTGTTCCGCTCTTCTACTGTAAGCCCTATAGTAAGGATTTCTGGCGAATGTGGCGCACCTAGAACTTGCGGGACGGTTAATGGATCTCGGTTTTGCGAACGCAACTGCGGTCGTCGTCGGCGGCGGTCGCGGGATGGGGAACGCAGCCGCCCGCTGTCTGGCCGACGACGGGGCGAAGGTCGCCGTCATCGGCCGGACGAGATCGGTACTCGACGAGGCGGCCGAGGATCTCGCCGCCCGCGGGAGTCCGGATGCGCTCGGGTTGGTGGCGGACACCACCGACGCCGACCAGGTTCAGCGGGTGTTCGACGAGCTCGCCGGGCGGTGGGACGGCGAGCTCAACGCACTCGTCAACGCGGTCGGCCCAAGCGCCGTTGGCACATTCGAAGACCTGACCGACGACCAGTGGCGCCAGGCCGTCGACGAGGGCGTGATGGGCATGGTGCATTGCGTCCGCTCCGCACTGCCCATGCTCCGGAAGGCGCAGTGGGCGCGCATCGTCAACTTCTCCGCACACTCGACGCAGCGGCAGAGCGTCATCCTGCCTGCCTACACCGCGGCCAAGGCGATGGTCACCAGCGTGTCAAAGAACCTGTCGCTGTCGCTGGCCGCCGACGAGATCATGGTCAACGTGGTGTCGCCGGGAAGCATCGTCTCGGAGTCCCTCGCAGGCTGGGCTGAATCCGTCGGCGTCGACGGAAGCGATCCGTATGCGGTGATGTCGGCCATCGACAAGCATTTCGGGCATCCGGCGCATCTGCCGCGCGCCGGCCTCCCGCAGGAGATCGGACCTGTCGTGGCATTCCTTGCGTCCAAACGCAACTCGTACATGACGGGCGCCAACATCAACGTCGACGGCGGCAGCGACTTCACCTAGAGGAGGCGGCATGGCGACAGCCCGCGACGCGCGGGAGTGGGCACGCACCACGTTGCGCGGAATCGGAAACAGCCTCTACACACCGTTCTGCGGCACGGACGGTGACGACATCGACTGGGACGCGTACCGGACGCTGGTGCGCTACTGCGTGGGCGAGCTGAATCATCCGATGCTGTGGACCACGAGCGGCATCGCGGAGTTCTGGTCGCTGACGATGGCCGAGCGGAAACAGTTGCTGGAGATCGCGATTGAGGAAGGACGCAAGGCCAATCCCGAGGTCGTCGTGCAGGCGTGCACTACTGCCATGTCCGCGAAAGATTGCCTCGACCTGACTCGGCACGCACAAGAATCGGGCGCCGACATCGTCTACATCCAGACCCCGATGATGGAGGCTCACGGCGGCGAGGGGGTGCTGAAATTCTTCCGCTACATCGCCGATCGCACGGATATCGCACTGGGCATGTTCAATTCGCCGTCGTCGGGCTATGTGCTGACGCCCGCCGAAGGCGCGCGCATCTACGCCGAGATCCCGGCCGTCTGCGCGACGAAAGAAGGCGCGTTCCGGCCCGCGAGCAGCCGCATGCTGCACGAACTCGCACCCAACCTGACGATCTGGGAGTGCGACCTGACCGTCTACCGCGCCGGCTGGCTGCGCGCCGGCATCGTCGGCCCTGCGCAACTCGGCACGGCGGGCTACCTGTACGAGACCCCACAGCAGCCGATAATTTCCGAGTACTGGGAGCTGGTCTGGACCGACAAGTTGATCGAAGCGATGGACTACGCCGAGAAATCCGGCCTCGACCAGTTCGGGATCGACATGGGGTCGTGGTTCACGTGCTATCCCGGCCGCCCGGACTACTTCACGCACTGGGGCGGGGCCTTCAAATACGCGGCGTCGGTACTCGGCCTGCCGATCGGGGATTACCCGCATTCGCGACCCCCGCAAGCCGAGTTCCCCGCGGCTGGCAAAGCACAGATCGATGCTGCTTATCGGCGGTATGGACTGGTCGGCGGCTGACCCTGACGGCAATTGCGGAAGGCACTACCGATAGGTGTACAGTAAGTGCATTCAACTAACTTGAAGACGCAGCTGAGGAGGTCTGCCCGGTGAGTTCCGACGACCCGGTCCTCTACGAGTTGCGCGACAGCGGCGTCGCCCTGCTGACCCTGAACCGGCCCGAGCGGATGAACGGCTGGGCCGGCGGCCTTGCCGCCAAGTTTTACGCGCTGCTCGACGAAGCCGAGGCGGACCCGAACGTGCGTGCCATCGTGGTGACCGGCAGGGGGCGGGCGTTCTGCGTCGGCGCCGACATGGGGGACTTGTCGTCGATCGAGGGTGCACGCACCGACGGCGAGACCGACATCTCCGCGATGGTCGGCGAACGTCATCCGCATTTCGTTGCGACGCTGCGCAAGCCGGTCATTGCAGCCATCAACGGCGCGTGCGCGGGCATCGGCTTGACGCAGGCGCTGATGTGCGACGTCCGGTTCGCGGCTGCAGGCGCCAAATTCACCACCTCGTTCGCGCGTCGCGGGTTGATCGCGGAGTACGGCATCAGCTGGATTCTTCCGCGCGTCGTCGGCTGGGGCGTCGCCATGGATCTGCTGCTGTCCGGCCGCGTCTTTCTCGCCGACGAGGCCGCCGCGCTCGGACTCGTCAACGAAGTGGTTGCGCCGGAGGACCTGCTGGCTCGGGCGATCGGCTACGCCGAGGACATCGCCGCCAACTGCGCGCCCAGTTCTCTGGCGGTGATCAAGCAACAGGTGTACGCAGACAGCATGCGCGATGTCTTCGAGGCCAGCGACCACGCGGAGAAATTGATGCACGAGTCCATGCAGCGGCCCGACTTCATCGAGGGCATCACCGCTTTCTTCGAGAAACGCACACCGAACTTCCCGCCACTGGAGGAGGTTACGTAATGACAGCCGAGCGAGTAGCGGAACCGGTCGCGCATCCGAAACTGGATTACAAGGCGATCGACGTCGACAACCACTACTACGAGCCCACCGATTCCTTCACCCGCCATCTGCCCAAGGAGTTCAAGCGGCGTGGTGTGCAGATGCTCACCGAGGGCAAGCGCACATTCGCCGTGATGGGTGGCGTCGTCAACCAGTTCATCCCGAACCCGACGTTCGACCCGATCATCGAGCCTGGCTGCCTGGACCTCTTGTTTCGCGGTGAGATCCCTGAGGGCGTCGACCCCGCCTCGCTGATGAAGGTCGACCGGCTGGCCAACCACCCCGAGTACCAGAACCGCGACGCGCGGGTGAAGACCCTGGACAAGCAGAACCTCGAAACCGTGTTCATGCTCCCGACATTCGCGTGCGGGGTCGAAGAGGCCCTCAAGCACGACATCGAGGCGACCATGGCGTCGGTGCACGCGTTCAACCTGTGGCTCGACGAGGACTGGGGCTTCGACCGCCCAGACCACCGGTTCCTCTCGGCGCCCATCATCTCGCTGGCCGACCCGGACAAAGCGGTCGCGGAGGTCGAGTTCGTACTCAGCCGGGGCGCCAAGATCGTATGTGTGCGGCCCGCGCCGGTGCCGGGTGTGGTCAAGCCGCGCTCACTGGGGGATCCGGTGCACGATCCGGTATGGGGCCGCCTCGCCGACGCCGGCGTTCCTGTCGTCTTTCATCTTTCCGACAGCGGCTACCTGGCGATCGCCGCACTGTGGGGCGGCCAGGCGACCTTCGAGGGCTTCGGCAAGAAGGATCCGCTCGACCAGGTTCTGCTCGACGACCGCGCCATCCACGACTCAATGGCCTCGATGATCGTGCACCAGGTGTTCACCCGGCATCCGCAGCTGAAGGTCGCCAGCATCGAAAACGGCTCGTACTTCGTGTACCGCCTGATCAAGCGACTGAAGAAGGCCGCCAACACCGCGCCGTATCACTTCAAGGAAGACCCGGTCGAGCAGCTGAGGAACAACGTCTGGATCGCACCGTATTACGAGGACGACGTGAAGCTGCTCGCCGAGACCATCGGTGTGGACAAGATCCTGTTCGGTTCGGACTGGCCGCACGGCGAGGGGCTCGCCGACCCGATGTCCTTCACCGCCGACATTCCCCAGTTCCCCGAGTTCAGCGCCGAAGACACCCGGAAGGTGATGCGCGACAACGCACTAGACCTTCTCAATGTGAAGGTCTCGGCTGCGTAGCCCTCGGCGCGCGGACGTGAGGAGCACAAAGATTGGCTGAATGGACGCTTGGGGGCGTTCTCGACGCCATCGCTGAGGCGGTCCCCGACCGGTTGATGACGGTATGCGGTGCGCGCCGCAGCACATTCGGTGAGTCGGCCGACCGCACCCGTCGGCTGGCCAACTTCCTGGCCGCCAACGGATTCGGCGCCCACCGCGAGCGCAGCGAGCTCGAGAACTGGGAATGCGGGCAGGATCGCGTCGCGCTTCTCATGCACAACGATCTCTATCCCGACGCGGTGATCGGCTGCCTCAAGGCGCGCACGGTGCCGGCGAACGTCAACTACAACTACTCGCCCCGCGAAGTTGCTGAACTCTTCGACTACCTGAAGCCGCGAGCCGTCATCTACCACAAATCCTTTGGCCCGAAGTTCGCCGACGTCCTGCCGCCGGCGTCGGCCGACCTGCTGATCTCGGTCGACGACGGAAGCGATGCGTCCGAACTGCCAGGGGCGATCACACTGGATGAGGCGCTGGCACAAGGGGATACCGACCAGGAGATCACTGCGTCCCCTGACGACGTGATGATGGTCTGCACCGGCGGGACAACCGGGAGACCCAAGGGTGTCATGTGGCGGCAGGCCGACACCTATGTCGTGTCGATGAACGGATCCGACCACGAATCCGTCGGCGAAATACAGGCCAAGCTGGGTCACGAAGGGCAGGCCTGGTTCGCCGTCTCGCCCCTGATGCACGCCGCGGGCATGTGGACAGCGTTCGCGGCACTCCTCAACGGGCTGCCCGTGGTCCTCTATGACAAAACGAGATTCGAGCCGCGCGCGGTGCTCGAGATAGCGCAGCGCGAAAAGGTCGGCATGATGACCATGGTCGGCGACGCGTACGCCGGTCCGCTCGTCGAGGAACTGCGAAGCGGGTCCTACGACCTGTCATCGATGTTCGCGATCGGCACCGGGGGAGCCGCGACCAACCCGAAACACCAACGGGCACTCCTGGAATTGCTGCCGCAGATCACCCTGATCAACGGATACGGATCCTCGGAGACCGGCAATGTCGGGTTCGGCCGCAGTCAACACGGCGACCAAAAGGACACGTTCGAGCTGCGCGAGGGGGCGCTCGTGCTGTCCGAGGACTACAGCCGCTTCCTGCAGCCCGGCGAAGAGGAGATCGGCTTCGTCGCGCGGGCAGGCCGAATCCCGCTCGGCTACTTCGACGACGAATCCGCCACCCGCAAGACCTTTCCTGTCGTCGACGGGAAGCGTGTGGTGATCTCCGGTGACCGGGGATCACTCGCGCCCGACGGCACCATGAATCTGTTCGGCCGAGACTCGCTGGTCGTCAACACCGGCGGCGAGAAGGTCTTCGTCGAGGAGGTCGAGGAGGTCCTGCGCGCCTACCCGGGCATCGCCGACGCGCTTGTGGTCGGACGGCCGAGCGAACGTTGGGGACAGGAAGTCGTCGCGCTCGTCGCGGTGAAGCCCGGTCACGAGTTGGGCACCGATCAGCTTCATGCGCAGTGCACTGCGCGCCTCGCACGGTTCAAGGCGCCGAAGGAGTTCATCTTCGTGGATCAGATCCGCCGGCTCGGCAACGGCAAGCCCGACTACCGCTGGGCGAAGACGACTGCAGCACACGAGGCGTCGCTGGCATGACCCACAAAGCCATCGATTGCCTGGTCAATGTGCACTTCGGCGAAAGCTTGGTGCAGCCCGAGTGGATGGTCAAGGTGCGGGTTGACTACTTCAAGGGTCCAGAGTCGATGTTCGAACCCGTCGAGTTGTCAGACCTGCTCGACGAAATGGACGAGCAGGGCGTGCAAAAAGCGATCCTTATGGACAACCTCGCAAGGCCGTCTACTACCGCCCGCAAATTCGTTGAAGCTGAGCCTGATAGATTCGCATTGGCCATGGGAGGGGTCAACCTTCTGCGCCCAGTTCAGCCACTCCGTGAGTTGACCGCAATGGTGAAGGATCTCCCGGTCGCCTATGCCGCTGTGGGACCGAGCTTTTGGGCAGACGGACAATACAACGCGACGGACTCGGTCTACTATCCCCTTTACGCGAAATGTGCCGAACTCGACCTTCCGCTATGCATGAATACGGGGATTCCCGGGCCGCCGATTCCGGGTGAGGTGCAGAACCCGATCTACCTCGACCGAGTATGTGTGCGGTTCCCCGAGTTGAAGCTGTGCATGATTCATGGTGCGGATCCGTGGTGGGACATCGCGATCCGGCTGATGATCAAATACGAGAACCTGAGGTTGATGACGTCGGCCTGGTCGCCCAAGCGGCTGCCGGAAAGCCTTCTGCACTACATGCGCACCCGCGGCAAGAACAAGGTCATCTATGCGTCCGACTGGCCGGTGCTGCGTATGCGGCGCGTCGTGCCCGAAGCGCTGGCCCTGGACCTCCCTGCCGACGTGCTCGACAACTACCTGTACAACAACGCCAAGGAATTCTTCTTCGGAGAACAGGACTGACGATGGACCGATACGAACTGCGCAGGCTGGACTACAGCCTCTCCGAGGACCACTTAGCGATCCAAGAGGCGTACAAGCAGTTCTTCAAGACCCACTGCCCGATCGAAACGGTCCGCGCCGCTGAGGAATCCGGATTCGACAAGAGCCTGTGGGAGCGACTGTGCGCGATGGGCGCGACGACGATGGCGCTTCCCGAGTCGTCAGGTGGGGACGGGGCGACGCTCGTCGACCTGACGCTGGTGGCCGAGGAGATCGGCCGTTCATTGGCGCCCGTGCCGTGGATCGACCATGTCTGTGCGGCGCGACTGCTCGCGCGGCTGGGAGCGCTCGACTCCGACATCGTCAGCGGCAAACAACTGGCCGCCCTGGATCCCCAGCACACAAGCGTGTCCGGGGTGCGGCTCATCCCGACGGGTTCGATCGCCGACCAGATCCTGATCCGTGACGGTGAGGACATCGTGCGGCTGACATTCGGCACCCGCCCCGTCAAGGTCGACAACATCGGCAAGTTGCCGATGGCGTGGGTGGACCCGTCGGCCGCCGACAGCAGGACGGTCGTCGCCACCGGTGCGGACGCATTGGCGGAATACCAGCGGGCGCTGGACGAATGGCGGGTGCTGACCGCGGCGGCGCTGGTGGGCCTCGTCGAGGAGACGATGACGATCGCGGCGGAATTCGCCAAGAACCGCTACACGCTCGGAGTGCCGATCTCCACGTTGCAGGGCATCTCGCATCCGTTGGCCAACATCGCGATCACCGTGCAGGGTGGCCGCAACCTGGCCCGGCGCGCCGCGTGGTTCCTCGACAACGAACCCGACGAGCGCCGTGAACTGGCGCCGTCGGCGTTCGTGTTCATGGCTGAGGAGGCGTCGAAGGCCGCCACGATGGCCGTGCAGGTCCAGGGGGGCCTCGGGGTGTCGGCGGAGGCAGCAGCGAGCGCTTACCTGGTCCGCGCCCGCGGGTGGGCGCTGGCCGGCGGTGACCCGGGCGCCAGCGCGAAGTACATCGCCGAGATCGTTGCGGCACGCGAGAGCGGGGAAGGGAAGTAATGGATTTCTCACGGGTTGAGCTGTCGAAGGACGACGAGGCGTTCCTTGACGAGTCACGCTCGTTGCTCCGCGAACTGGTCACCGACGATGTCATCCGCCACGACCGCGAGACGGGGGACAACTTCAACGAAGGCGTGCATCTTGCGCTCGGAAAAGCGGGCTACCTTGCGCGCGAATGGAAGCCGGAGTCCGAGGGCGGTTTCAACCGGGTACGGCGACGGATCTGGGAGCTGGAGAAGCGCCGGGCACACGTGCCGTGGGTGACCTTCGGTACCACGGCCATGATCGCGCGGTCGGTGCAGAAGTACGGCTCACCGGAACTGGTCGCCGAGGTGATGCCCCGCGTGATGAGCGGACACGTGCGACTGTGCCTCGGCTACACCGAGCCTGAGGGCGGCTCCGACGTCGCCACGTGCAAGACCCGCGCTGTGCGCGACGGCGACTCCTGGGTCATCAACGGGTCGAAGATGTTCACCACCGGCGCGCACAATTGCCAGTACGTCTTCCTCATCACCAACACGGACCCGGACGCACCGAAACACAAGAGCCTCACCATGTTCCTGGTCCCGCTCGACTCGCCGGGCATCGAGATCCAGGGCATCCGCACCGTCGACGGCGACCGGACGAACATCGTGTACTACACCGACGTCCGCGTCGACGACAAGTACCGGCTCGGTGACGTCAACGACGGGTGGACGGTGGTCCGCGAACCGCTCAACGTCGAGCACGGCGCGGTGGACGCCGCCCCGGACGGGCTACAGGACGTCTCGATCATGATGCACCAGGCCGGTTTCATGGCCACCGCCGTCGACACGGCGGCCGCCAAGGTGGCCGAACCCGACCCCAACGGCCGCAGACTCATCGACGACGAGTCGGTGGCATATCGGCTGGGCCGCAGCGTCGCTCGGATGGAGGCATCGCTGTCGGCGACGAGCATCTTCGGCAGGGTCGCGCTCGCCCAGACGATGCGGGACATCTCGCCGGATCTGATGGACATCCTTGGCGCGGCGGCCTCGCTGCCTGTCGGTACCGACGGCGCAGCCGACGACGGCGCGGCCGAATACGTCTACCGGTTCGCGCCGCTGGTCGGCATATACGGCGGCACGCTCGAGGTGTTCCGCAACATGATCGCGCAATATGTGCTCGGGCTGGGAAAGCCCAACTACTCGCCACCGGTGGAGAAGAAGGCTTCGTGACAACCGGACCCGCGCGCAGGCGCAAGGTTCTCGTGATGGGTGCGACCGGTTTCGTCGGATCCCATGTCACCCGCAAGCTCATCGAGCGCGGTGATGACGTGCGCGTGTACGTGCGCACGTCCAGCCGGACCGTGGCCATCGACGACCTCGATGTCGAGCGCTGTTATGGCGACCTCTACGACGAGGATGCGTTGCAGGCGGCGATCTCCGACCGCGACGTGGTGTTCTACTGCGTGGTGGACACGCGCTTCAACCTGCGCGATCCGGCACCCCTGTTCGAGACCAATGTGGAGAGCCTGCGCCGAGTGCTGGACGTCGCCGCGCAGGCGGACCTGTATCGGTTCGTCTTCTGCAGCACCATCGGCACGATCGCCATCGCCGACAACGGCGAATCCGCCACCGAGGACATGCCTTTCAACTGGCCGGGCAAGGGCGGACCCTATATCGAGTCTCGCCGCCAGGCAGAAGACTTGGTGCTGCGCTACGCGCGGGAACGTGCGCTACCCGCCGTGGTGATGTGCGTCTCCAATCCCTATGGCCCACTTGACTGGCGGCCCAGCCAGGGCCAGATGATCAAGGCGGCCGCACTCGGAAGGATGCCCGTCTACGTCAGGGGTGTGTCGACTGAGGTCGTCGGCATCGAGGACGTCGCCGACGCGTTCCTGCTCGCTGCCGAGCGCGGGCGAGTCGGCGAGCGCTACATCATCTCCGAGAGCTTCATGCCCATGCGGGACATGTTCCACGCCGCCGCGGAGGCCGTCGGTGCGAAGCCGCCGCGGTTCGGCGTACCCCTCGCGCTGCTGCACGTCCTCGGATGGACCCTCGGCGTGGCCGCTGCGCTGTTGCGGCGCGACCCTCCGCTGAACACCACCGGGGTTCGGCTCCTGCACATCATGTCGCCCGCCGACCACGGCAAGGCGACGCGTGAATTGGGATGGCAGCCGAGCCCGACGGCCGAGTCGATACGGCGGGCGGCCCGGTTCTATGTCGAGCACGGGTGAGTGCCGCATGAGCCCTGAAGGCGAGCCCGAGTGTGGATCGCAGTAGAGCGAGGGGGAGCCGAGGCATGAGTGAGGCGGCGCCTGCCAGGATCGGGCTGCTGATCGACTACGTCGACGACCAAGGCGGCTTCGACGAGAACATCCTGCCGTCGTTGCAACTCGTCGCCGACGAGTACGGCGAGCGGGGCATTCTCGAGCGGCCGGTGGAGTTCGTCGTCCGGGCGGTGCAGGGTCTGCCCAACGGATCCTTCCGTGCGGTCCGCGACGCGTTCTTCGAACTCGTGGAACAGGATTCGCTTCTCATCTTCGGCCCATGGGTTTCAGAGAACGGTGCCGCACTGCGCCGGTACGTCGAGGAACTGGCCGAGGTCGCCTGCATCACGATGGCCGCGGCCGAGACCATGCTCGGCGAGTGGGTGTTCGGCCTGCCCGCGGGATCGATGGAAGAAGAACCGATCATCATGGCCACCGTGGCCGCACTCGACGGCTGCCGCAGTGTCGGGATTGCGTTCGAGGACTCTTTCATCGGCACCGAGTACCTACGAACCACGAGGACGGCGTGCGCCGACGCGGGCCTTCGCATCACCGCGGAGGTGCCGATCCCGCAGGTGCATTCCGAAAAGCAAACGGCGATGGCGACATTGGCGGCCGACAAACCCGACGCCGTGATGCATGTCGGGTTCGGCCTCGGCATCCCGGGAATCAACGACGCGCTGCGCGAGATCGGTTGGATGCCACCGCGGTACACCACCACCGCCTTCGAGTTCGCCTCCACCGGCCCGTGGTGGCGCGAACAGCTGGCCGGCTGGATCGGGCTTGACCAGTACGACGAACGCAACGCCACCGGCAGGGAATTCCTTGACCGATTCGAAGCGCGGCACGGCAGGCGGCCGGAGTACTTCTTCCCGGTGTACTGCTACGACGTCGGCCGGCTGATGATGACCGCGCTGGCCAACGCCCGCCCGCTGACCGGATTCGGGGTCAAGCAAGCGCTGGAGAAGATCAAGATGCTTCCCGCCGCCAGCGGCGCACCGGGCACCAGGCTGCGATTCGGTAGGTACATCCGCCACGGCTGGGTCGGCAGTGAGTTCCTCGTCGCGCGCCGAGTGCTGCCCGACGCCAGCGGCATCGTCATGCACGGCACGATCGAGGGCCTGCTCGAACCGCCCGCGCTGTTGTGACGATCCGGGTCATCCAATGGGCTACCGGTGCGGTCGGCCTTGCTCAGCTGCGCGAGGTCATCGACCTCCCCGACCTCGAGCTCGTCGGCCTCTACGTCTACAGCCCGGCGAAGGTCGGCGTCGACGCGGGGTCCCTTGTCGGACGGCCCACGACGGGCGTGCTCGCGACAGACAATTCGTCGGAGATCCTGGCCCTGAATGCCGACATCGTGTTGCACGCCGCCAGTAAAGCGTTCCCCGACAACACCAATACCGACGACATCGTCGCGCTGCTGACATCGGGCAAGAGCGTCATCACCACCACCTCGTACGCTCACCTGCCGACGTTTGGAGCCGACGCCGACGACCGAATCCATCGGGCTTGCGGTGAAGGCGGGACCCGGTTTCACGCGGCGGGGGAGCATCCGGGCTTCATGTTCGAACGGCTCGCCACCTCGGTCACCGCGCTGTCGCAGCGGGTGGACAGGATCACCGTGCAGGAGTTCGTCGACTGCCGGGCAGTGACGGCGCGCGAAATGCTCGTCGATCTGATGGGCATGGGCAAGCGTCCCGACGAGATCACGCCTGACTCCGCGATGTTTCGG
>JBKPSU010000114.1:0-12459 GCA_046735135.1 Actinomycetota bacterium | reverse complement strand
CTGCCAGTCCGGGTCGGACTTGATCGCGGCGATCTGGCTGCTCTGCGTGCCGATCTGGTCGGCGGTCGCGCGGGCCCCGACCGCCAGCACAAGCGCCGAACGGACCCGGTCGGGATAGGCGATCATCCACTCCAGCGCCCTCGCGCCGCCCATCGATCCGCCGACGACGGCCGCGACCTCGTCGATGCCGAGCGCCGCGAGCGCGGCCACGTCGGCCTCCACCTGGTCGCGCACCGATACCTGCGGGAACCTTGACCCCCATGGGTTTCCGTCGCGGGCAAGCGAACTGGGGCCGGTCGACCCGCGGCAGCCGCCCAGCACGTTGGTCGCGATCGCGCACCACCGGTCGGTGTCGATCGGGGCGCCGGGGCCTGCGACCCCGTCCCACCAGCCCGGCGTCGGATGGCCCGGGCCCGCGGGACCGGTGATGTGCGAGTCGCCGGTCAGCGCATGCAGGACCACCACGGCGTTGTCGCGGTTGGGCGACAGCTCGCCCCACCGCTGCACGGCGATGGAGACATCGTCGACGACGGCGCCGTTTTCGAGCGTCAGCGATCCGATGTCGACGATCGCCACCTCACCCTCGGCGGGCAGCGTGTCAGTGGGCACGTCAAAGATTGTCACGTCAAAGTCCTCACGACTGTCTTCTAAAACGCGGAGACCGTCGCCGGGTCGGTGCTTGCGGTGGCATGGAACGGCTTGGCAGCGGCGAAGCCCTGCTCGAGATCGGCCAGGATGTCGTCGATGCCCTCGATGCCGACCGCAAGCCGCACCAAACCGGGGGTCACACCGGTCGCCAGCTGTTCTTCGGGCGTCAGCTGGGAGTGCGTGGTCGAGGCCGGGTGGATCACCAGCGAGCGCACGTCGCCGATGTTGGCGACATGGCTGTGCAGCGTCAGAGCGTTGACAAACGCCTTGCCCGCATCGATACCGCCCGCCAACTCGAAGGCCAGCACGGCGCCGGTGCCCTTGGGCGCCAGTTTCCTGCCCAGCTCGTGCCACGGCGAGCCCGGTAGGCCCGCGTAGTTCACCGAGATCACATCGGGGTGGCCGTCCAGATATTCGGCGACCCGCTGCGCGTTGGCCACATGCCGCTCGACTCGAAGGCTCAGCGTCTCCAGGCCCTGCGCGACGAGGAAGGCGTTGAACGGCGACGCCGCCGAGCCCATGTCGCGCAGCAGCTGCACGCGGGCCTTGAGCGCGTATGCGGGCGGTCCGAGCTCGGCGAACACCACCCCGTGGTAGCTCGGGTCGGGAGTGGTGAACCCGGGGAACTTGCCGTTGGTCCAGTCGAAGGTGCCGCCGTCGACGATCACACCCGCGATCGCGGCGCCGTGTCCGCCCAGGTACTTGGTCGCCGAGTGCACGACGATGTCGGCGCCGTGGCTGATCGGCTGGATCAGGTACGGGGTGGCGACGGTGTTGTCCACGATCAGTGGCACCCCTGCGTCGTGCGCGACGGCGGAGACGCCGGGGATGTCGAGGATGTCGTTCTGCGGGTTGGAGATGGTCTCGCCGAAGAACGCCTTGGTGTTCGGCCGCACAGCGGCCCGCCACGACTCGAGATCGTCGGGGTCCTCGACGAAGCTGACGTCGATGCCCAGCTTGGGCAGCGTGTAGTGGAACAGGTTGTAGGTGCCGCCGTACAGCCGCGGGCTGGACACGATGTGGTCACCGGTGTTGGCGAGGTTGAGGATCGAGAAGGTCTCGGCGGCCTGGCCGGACGCCAGGAACAGTGCCGCGACACCGCCTTCGAGCGCCGCGATGCGCTGCTCGACGACGTCCTGCGTCGGGTTCATGATCCGGGTGTAGATGTTGCCTGGCTCGGCGAGACCGAAGAGGGCCGCGGCGTGCTCGGTGCTGTTGAACGTGTACGACGTGGTCTGGTAGATCGGCAGCGCGCGTGCGTTGGTGGCGCTGTCGGGGGTCTGGCCCGCATGGACCTGCTTGGTCTCGAACGACCAGCGTGCGGTCGGGTCTTGTGGCGTGCTCATGTGAAACGAACCTCCATCTGTGTCTGGGGGCCCGTCACAACGGACCCGCGCTTGCCGGTAATCGCTCTAGCGGTTACTCAACCTGGTCATCACCCGGGGCACCCCACCGCGGTTGGAGGGTTGCCGGCCAGCAAGCCGGGGCTTGACGCTGGCGCTCATGACCACCAAGCAGCGTATCGCACGGGTGGACGTGGTTGCCACCGGGTTGATCATGAAACGATTTTCCGGGGCCAGACGGTTCACGGCATGGGGCAAATGTCCCTATCTTCGGGCCCGCGTAGGTTCGTTACTGACGAGATACTGATAGCCGACGCCGGGAGAGACGATATGAGCGACGAGCAGCCAACGATCATCTACACGCTGACCGACGAGGCACCGCTACTTGCCACCTACGCCTTCCTGCCGATCATCCGGACCTTCACCGAGCCGGCGGGCATCAACATCGAAACCAGTGACATCTCGGTCGCCGCCCGCATTTTGGGGGAGTTCTCCGACTCCCTGACCGAAGAGCAGCAGGTGCCCGACAACCTCGGCGAGCTGGGCAAGCTGACCCAGGACCCCGCGACCAACATCATCAAGCTGCCGAACATCAGCGCATCGGTGCCGCAGCTGGCGGCCGCCATCAAGGAACTGCAGGAAAAGGGTTACGCGGTTCCCGACTACCCGGCGCGGCCGAAGAACGACGAAGAGAAGGAAATCAACCAGCGGTACGGCAAGATTCTCGGCAGCGCGGTGAACCCGGTTCTGCGCGAAGGCAATTCGGACCGACGCGCCCCGAAGGCCGTCAAGGAGTACGCGCGCCGGCACCCGCACAGCATGGGTGAGTTCTCCCAGGCGTCGCGCACCCACGTGGCGACCATGAAGGGCGGCGACTTCTACCACGGCGAGAAGTCGATGACGCTCGACAAGGCGCGCACGGTGCGGATGGAGCTGAAGACGAAGAGCGGCGAGACGATCGTGCTCAAGCCCGAGACGTCGCTGGACGACGGCGACGTCATCGAGAGCATGTTCATGAGCCGCAAGGCGCTGTGCGACTTCTACGAGCAGGAGATCGAGGACGCCTACAAGACGGGTGTGATGTTCTCGCTGCACGTCAAGGCCACCATGATGAAGGTCAGCCACCCCATCGTGTTCGGCCACGCGGTCAAGACGTTCTACAAGGACGCGTTCGCCAAACACCAGGACGTGCTCGACGAACTCGGTGTGAACGTCAACAACGGGATGGTCGACCTCTACAACAAGATCGAGTCACTCCCCGCATCGCAACGCGAGCAGATCATCCGCGACATCCATGCCGTCCACGAGCACCGGCCCGAATTGGCCATGGTGGATTCGGCACGGGGCATCACCAACTTCCACTCACCCAGCGACGTCATCGTCGACGCCTCGATGCCCGCGATGATCCGTCTCGGCGGCAAGATGTACGGCGCCGACGGCCGGACGAAGGACACCAAGGCGGTCAACCCCGAGTCGACGTTCTCCCGGATCTACCAGGAGATGATCAACTTCTGTAAGACCCACGGCCAGTTCGACCCGACGACGATGGGCACCGTTCCCAATGTCGGCCTGATGGCGCAGAAGGCCGAGGAGTACGGCAGCCACGACAAGACGTTCGAGATTCCCGAGGACGGCGTCGCCGACATCGTCGACGTCGACACCGGCGAGGTGTTGTTGACACAGGACGTCGAGGAGGGCGACATCTGGCGCATGCCCGTCACCAAGGACGCGGCGATCCAGGACTGGGTCAAGCTGGCCGTCACCCGCGCCCGCGCGTCGGGCATGACGGTGTTGTTCTGGCTGGACACCGAACGCCCGCACGAGGTCGAGTTGCGCAAGAAGGTGAAGGCCTACCTGAAGGACCACGACACCGAGGGCCTCCACATTCAGATCATGCCGCAGGTGTGGGCCATGCGGTACACGCTTGAGCGGCTGATCCGCGGACAGGACACCATCGCCGCGACCGGAAACATCCTGCGCGACTACCTCACCGACCTCTTCCCGATCCTCGAGCTCGGTACCAGCGCGAAGATGCTGTCCATCGTGCCGCTGATGGCAGGCGGCGGAATGTATGAAACCGGCGCCGGTGGTTCGGCACCCAAGCACGTCCATCAGCTGGTCGAGGAGAACCATCTGCGATGGGATTCGCTGGGCGAGTTCCTCGCACTGGGCGCCTGCTTCGAAGACCTCGGCGACAAGACCGACAACAAGCGGGCCGTGCTGTTGGGTAAGACGCTGGACCGCGCGATCGGCAGGCTGCTCGAGAACGACAAAGGCCCGTCACGCAAGACCGGCGAGCTGGACAACCGGGGCAGCCAGTTCTACCTCGCGATGTACTGGGCTCAGGAACTCTCCGAGCAGACCGACGACAAGGAGCTCGCCGACCACTTCGCCGCGCTGGCCAAGTCGCTGGCGGAAAACGAGGAAACGATCGTGTCCGAGCTCGCCGAGGTGCAGGGCGAGGCGGTCGACATCGGCGGCTACTACTACCCGGACGCCGAGAAGACCACGGCGGTGATGCGGCCCAGCAAGACGCTCAACGACGTACTGAAGTCCGCGCGAAACTGACTCGTGTCCAAGGTCAAGGTCGACGGCACCGTCGTAGAGCTCGACGGCGACGAGATGACTCGGATCATCTGGAAGATGATCAAGGAGCAGCTCATCCTGCCTCACCTCGACGTCGACCTGGACTACTACGACCTGGGCATCGAGCACCGTGACGAGACCGACGACGAGGTGACCGTCGAGGCCGCCGAGGCCATAAAGCGTCACGGCGTCGGCGTCAAATGCGCCACGATCACACCCGACGAGGCACGGGTCAAGGAGTTCAACCTCAAGCAGATGTGGCTCTCGCCCAACGGCACGATCCGAAATATTCTGGGCGGCACCATCTTCCGTGCGCCGATCGTGATCTCCAACGTGCCGCGTCTGGTGCCGGGCTGGACCAAGCCGATCATCATCGGCCGGCACGCTTTCGGTGACCAGTACCGCGCCTTCAACGCCAAGGTCGACAAGCCAGGCACCTTCACCGTGACGTTCACCCCCGCCGACGGCAGCGAGCCTATGGTGCACGACGTCGTCGAGATCCCCGAAGGCGGCGGCGTCATCATGGGCATGTACAACTTCAAGAAGTCGATCCAGGATTTCGCCCGGTCGTCGTTGAACTATGGGCTGCAACAGAATTACCCGGTTTACCTGTCGACGAAGAACACCATCCTCAAGGGCTACGACGGGATGTTCAAGGACGAGTTTCAGCGCATCTTCGACGAGGAGTATGCCGAGGAATTCGACAAGCGCGGCCTCACCTATGAGCATCGCCTGATCGACGACATGGTTGCCGCCTGCCTGAAGTGGGAGGGCGGATACGTCTGGGCGTGCAAGAACTACGACGGTGATGTCCAATCCGACACCGTCGCACAGGGTTACGGCTCGCTGGGGCTGATGACGTCAGTGCTGATGACTCCGGACGGCAAGACCGTGGAGGCCGAGGCCGCACACGGCACCGTCACTCGGCACTACCGCCAGCACCAGCAGGGCAAGCCGACGTCGACCAATCCGATCGCGTCGATCTTCGCGTGGACCCGCGGCCTGGCGCATAGGGGCAAGCTCGACAACACCCCGGACGTGATCAAGTTCGCGAGCACGCTGGAGGAAGTCGTCATCAACACCGTCGAGGGCGGTCACATGACAAAGGACCTGGCGATCCTGATCGGGCCGGAGCAGGAGTGGCAGACCAGCGAGGAGTTCCTCGGCACGCTGGCCGACAATCTCGAGCGGGCGCTTGACTAACCGGTCGCGCGCTTCGGGTCGATGTACTGGTCGACGAATCCGGTGATGACATCGGCGATCCGCTGCGGCGCCTCGTACATCGGCACGTGGCCCACTCCGTCGAGCGTCGTCACCACCGTGTTCTCTGGCAGCTGCTCGGTGAAATGGCGGGTGTACCGCGGCGTGGGAAGCACCCGGTCTTTCTCACAGATCGCCAGGTGGGTGGGCGTGCGGGTCTGCGCCAATTCGAGCAGACCCGGCAGCGTCAACGACTTCACCAGCATCTGGTAGTACGCCGAGCAGTGGCCGGCGTCGTCGATCAACTCGATGATGTCTTCCTCGGTGAGGCTGTCGGCGGTCGCACTGACCGCTGGGTAGGCGATCTGCCGCGCGAAGGGGAACTTGGCCGCGCGCTCCCCGAGAAGCCGGCATACGGCAAACACCGGAGCGCTGACCAGGAACTTGCCGACGATCTCGAACTTCGCAGGCGTGAAATGACGCCATCCGCCCGCAGGCGCGATACCGGTCAGCGTGCGGGCGCGGCCGCGCCGCTCCAGTTCGAAGGACACCCAGCCGCCGAGCGAGTTGCCGACGATGTGCGCTGTGCCCCAGCCCAGTGCGTCCAGTCGGCGCTCGATGTCGTCGGCCAGCGTCGCCGTGTCCAGCAGGAACTTGCCGCGTTCGCCCCCGTTGTGGCCGACCATCGTCGGTGCATAGACCTCGTAGCGGCCCATATCAGCTATCAGCGGAGCGACGCGTTTCCACACGTTCTGGGACAGAATGAACGGGTGCAGCAAAAGCATCGGTTCGCCGGAGCCGAGGTGGATCGGGTCGCGTTTCTCCATGTTGCCGACAGTAAGGTGATACCGGCGGTATCGCAAGCTGGTCCGCCCTCCTCGGCACGTGTGCTGATCTGAGGCGTCAACAAAAGCTGAGTCGTGGGAAAGAGATGCCTGCAATACGGCTCTCGTAGGCGGCGCGCCTCTCTAGAACTGTCTGCCGCTATGAGGCGTCAACAAAAGCTGACGCCGTGGGAAAGAGGAGGGCCGTCGTGGAGAACGTGAACAAGCCGTGGTGGGACGGTCACCCTCAACTCGAGGCGGCCCGAGACGAGGCCCTCGCGTGGCTTCGATCCGCCGAGGACAGGCCGCCGCTTTCGGAGGAGCCGGATCCGGTGGTCATGGATATCTACAGCGGCGCGTGTCGTCGGGAGCTCGCCGCGGCGCTCGACGACCTTGACCGCGCCCGCGCTCGGTACGCCGAGGCCGTACGAGCAGCACGCGAGGCGGGGTGGTCGTGGGGCGAGATCGGCCGCCTGCTCGGCGTGACCAAGCAGTCGCTACACCGCCAATTCCGCAACGTTGTGGAGTAGCTCACCCGACGTGAGCCCAATCCGGTCGACGGCCGAGATGGCGCAGTATGCGGTCGAAATCGTCGCCGTCGGCAGGCTCGATCGCCCGATCGAACGGCGCCCCTTCCACCGCGCGAAAGTCCCCGTCGGGAACCGCTAACGCCAACGGCAACACGCCGGCAACGACGTCGGCGGGCAGCGGGTAGGGGACGCCCATCGAGGCGGCGACGTCCCAACCGTGGACGACGTAGTCGACGTAATGAAATGCCATCGCCATCTCGCCCGGGAACACCGCGTTCTGGCCGAACTCGGGCAGTTCGAACTGTGCTTCGGCCGTCCCGTCGGCGGCGAACGCGTCGATCACATCGTGCGCGGCGTCGGCATAGGCGCGAACGTGATCGGCATTTACCGCATCGGTGACGGTATCGACATTCCATGTCTTCAGGTCTGCACCCAAACCTCTTGCCGCCGCGGCGAACCCGCGATGTTGCACGGTCATGTGCGCCAAGAGGTCGAAGAGCTTCCAACGCTCGCAGGGTGTCGGACGGTCGAGGTCGGCCCGAGTGACGGTGTTGACGATGTCGATCGACTGCAACACCGCGACCCGGTGAAGGGGGCGGACGTCGCTGAAATTAGTAGGCATGTGTATACGATATGCAACTACATACGATATTGCAATGCCTACTATGGCGCGATGGCAGCGAAGTCGCCGTCCCGGCGCCCCGATCTGGCGGCGATGCTCGCGCCGCTTCTGCGGGAGATGATCGCGGCGGAGGAGCCGGTCCTCGACGCGCATGGCCTGTCGATGTGGGGCTACATCGTGCTGCTTGCCCTCGACAGGTCGTCGGTGCGCACCCAGGCCGCGCTGGCCGCAGCCATCGGTGCGGACAAGACGCGCATCATCCCCACCCTCGACGAACTCCAGCACGGCGGCTACATCGAACGACGGCCCGACCCGGCCGATCGCAGGGTGCGCCTGCTGGCGATCACCGAGGCGGGGCGCAGGGTCAAAGATGCGGCGCAGGCCGAGATTCAGCGAGGGGAGGAGCGGTGGCTCGGCGAACTCAACGCCGACGAGCGACGCGTCTTCCTGCGCGTGCTCGAGCGGCTGACCCAACGCGAATGGGGATGACGCGGATGGAAAGATCGAGCCCATCATGAGCAAGCCCGCTGACCGCGTCGTCTTCTCCGGCGTGCAACCCACTTCAGACTCCCTGCACCTCGGAAACGCGCTCGGCGCGGTGCAGCAGTGGGCGGCCCTGCAGGATGAGTTCGACGCCTACTTCTGCGTCGTCGACCTGCACTCCATCACCCTGCCGCAGGATCCGTCGACGCTCCGGCGACGCACGCTGGCGACCGCCGCGCAGTATCTGGCGATGGGCGTCGACCCATTCCGGGCGACCATCTTCGTGCAGAGCCACGTGCCGGCCCACGCCGAACTCGCCTGGGTGCTCGGATGTTTCACCGGTTTCGGGCAGGCGTCGCGGATGACCCAGTTCAAGGACAAGTCGCAGAAGGAAGGCAGCGACGCCACAAGCGTCGGCCTCTTCACCTATCCCGTGTTGATGGCCGCCGATGTGCTGCTCTACGACACCGACGTGGTGCCGGTGGGTGAGGATCAGCGCCAGCACCTCGAACTGGCCCGCGATGTCGCGCAGCGCTTCAACTCGCGCTTCCCCGACACCTTCGTCATTCCCGAGCCGATGATTCCCAAGGCCACCGCCAAGATCTACGACCTGCAGGACCCGACGGCGAAGATGAGCAAGTCGGCGTCCACGGACGCCGGGCTGATCACGCTGCTGGACGATCCGAGGGTCACGGCCAAGAAGATCCGCTCGGCCGTCACCGACAGCGAACGCGAGATCCGCTTCGACCCCGAGGCCAAGCCCGGGGTGTCCAACCTACTGACGATCCAGTCGGCGGTGACCGGCGCCGACGTCGACAAACTGGTCGACGGCTACGCAGGCCGCGGCTACGGCGATCTGAAGAAGGACACCGCCGAAGCGGTCGTCGAGTTCGTCACTCCCATCAAGTCCAGGGTCGACGAACTCCTCGGGGACACCGCCGAACTCGAGGGAGTCCTGGCCGCGGGCGCCACCCGCGCCAGAGAGGTGTCTTCGAAGACCCTGGAGCGGGTATACGAGCGTCTAGGGTTCTTGCAGCGACCGCAGTAGCGCTTTCGGGAGGTCGGCATGACCGAACCGGCCAAACCGGGCTTCATGGATCGGCTGCGCTCTCGCTTCGGGTGGTTCGACCACGTCATGCGGGCCCAAGAGCGGTATCAAGACAGCAAGGGCGACTTCTACGCCGCAGGCATCACGTACTTCACGATCTTCGCGCTCTTCCCGATGCTGATGGTGGCGTTCGCGATCGCCGGTTTCGTCCTCGCCAGCCAGCCGGATCTGTTGGCCGAAATCACAGACAAGATCAAATCGACAGTGTCCGGGGATCTCGGGCAGCAATTGGTCGCGCTGATGGATTCGGCGATCAAGTCGAGAACATCTGTCGGAATCATCGGCTTGGCGACCGCCGCATGGGCCGGGCTGGGCTGGATGGCCAACCTGCGTGAGGCGCTGAGCCAGATGTGGGGCTTGCTGCGCCAAGAGGGCCCCGGCTTCTTGCGCACCAAGCTCTCCGATCTGATCGCCATCATCGGCCTGTTCGGCGCGATCATCCTCACGATCGCGTTGTCCGCACTCAGCAGTAAATCCGTCATGAGCCATGTGCTCGAATGGCTTGGGCTGCAGGATCTTCCGGGCATGGGTGTCGTCCTGCTCCTGGCATCCCTATTCGTCTCCCTCCTCATCTCGTGGCTGCTGTTCACCTGGATCATCGCGCGGCTGCCGCGGGAAAAGATCAGCTTTCGGCGCGCGGCGCTGGCCGGGCTGATGGCAGCAGTCGCATTCGAGATCTTCAAACAGGTGGGCACTATCTATCTGAAGACGGTGGTGTCCGGCCCAGCCGGCGCGACGTTCGGTCCCGTCGTCGGCCTGATGGTCTTCGCGTACATCACCGCCCGGCTGATTCTGTTCGCGACCGCGTGGGCGGCGACTTCCAAGGAGATCCTCGAGGCCGCACCGATAGAACCTCCACCGGGTGCGGTGATCACCCCGCGGGTGCAGGTGCGCGAAGGGCTCGGACCCGCTGGCGCACTGACCGCGATGGCCGTGGGGGCCCTTGGTGCCCTGGGCTTCTCGCGTTTCGCGCGGCGCCGCTAGCCCCGGCGGGTCTCGAGGACGACACAACAGCGATCGGGTGCCGGTTCCAATTGGGCGACCGGACCCTGAGGTCCGAGCGCATCCGTGAGGCCGCCGATCAACGCGTGGTTCATCTGACACACGAGCTGCGTCTGCGCTTGCGCCAGCGCGTGAAATGGACAGTTGGTCATGACGACCCGGCCGTCGTCGGGACGCGGCTCGTATCCGTTCTCGGTGAGCGTTTCGACGGCGAGCTCCAGAGCCGCCGTCGCGGTACGCGGGGGGTCGTCGCCGACCGCCATCTCGCCGAGGCCTCGTCCGTACGCGTGCGCCAGGCGGTGCAGTGCTTCGATGACGGGGATACCGGTATCGATTGACTCCGCGATCGCATCGGCCATCAACGCGCCCGCCAGTTGGTACTCGCGATCGGGAAGCGACACCGCGACGTCGCGATCGGCGCGCCGGTACAACTTCGCGGGCCGGCCCGCGCCCGGGCCGGTTCGACCGCTCACCCGCGCATAGAAGGAGTCGAGCAGGCCGTCGCGTTCGAGCCTGTCGAGGTGGAACTTCGCCTGGTGTGGCGCGAGCCCGAGGCCATCCGCGGCGAGTTCCCGGCTCACCGGAGCCGGCTGTGCGCACACGAACAGGTAGAGGCGGCGCCGAAGCGGGTCGGACAGGGCACCGATGCCTGCGACGTCTCGGTCGGCGAAGGGCACACGGGTCCTTTCTAACGGATAAAACTCTTGACGTTACAAAGTCATTGTCACTAACGTGAATAATATTATCCGTTAGAAAGGGATGGAGCCATGGCTACCTCAACTCACCTCGATCGCTCCGCACGCCTGAGGGACCCCTCGTATCAGGCATTCCTCCTCTTGCGCACCGTGTTCACGGTGGCGCCGATCTTGTTCGGATTGGACAAGTTCGCCAATCTGATGACCCACTGGCCGATGTATCTGGCGCCGTGGATCGACGGGATACTGCCCGGCGACGCGCAAACGGCTATGTACATCGTCGGCGTCATCGAAGTGCTCGCGGGCATCCTCGTCGCCGTCGCGCCGCGGATCGGCGCCTACGTCGTAGCGCTGTGGCTGGCGGGCATCATCGTCAATCTGCTGACGGGGCCGGGCTTTTACGACGTCGCGCTGCGAGATTTCGGCCTACTGGTCGGCGCGCTGGCGCTTGGCCGGCTGGCCGAGGCTCAGCGCGCGCCGCACGTGCGCTAGTGCAGCGGTCTGCGGTTCAGCGACCTCGCGCCCATGATGAGGCAGAACACGATGATCGCGCCGACGACGGCGACGCCCACGTGAACGGGCAGCGCATCGGCGGCGGGCAGCGCGGCGACGGCCTTGAGCTGGCTGTCGCCCGCCGCCTTCTCCGGCGACGTCACGAGCGAGGGGTCCGGCTCGATCAACGTGCCCACCTTGGTGCCCGGCGCGGTCGCGAAGCCGTAGTCCAACAGGTGTGCGGCCTGCTCCCACGGCGCGATCGGCTGGCGGGTGCCGCGCATCAGCACCGCGACCAGCCGGCGGCCGTCGTGGTTGGCCGCACCCACGAATGTCTGCCCGGCATCGTCGGTGTATCCGGTCTTGCCGCCCATCGCGCCCGGGTAGTTGTAGAGCAGCTGATTGTCGTTCTCCACCGGATAGCCGGCATCGCCGCGGCCGGGGAAGTCGAAGCTGCGGGTGGCGACGATCTCGGCGAACGTGGGGTTCTGCCACGCGTACCGGTAGAACAGCCCGATGTCGTAGGCGGACGTGCTCATGCCCGGTCCGTCGAGTCCTGACGGCGTGGCCACCCGGGTGTCGCGCCCGCCGAGCTTGCTCGCCAGGTCGTTGAGCTTGTTCAGCGTCGCGTCCATCCCGCCGAGCTGCATCGCCAGCGCGTGGGCGGCGTCGTTGCCGGAGTGCATGAGCAGCCCGTGCAGGATGTCGCCGATCGAATAGTGGCCGCCCTCGCCGATGCCGACCCTGGTTCCCTCGGCGGCCGCGTCCTCTGCGGTACCCGCTATGACCTTGTGGATCGGTAGGTCCCGCAGCGCCTGAGTCGCAACGAGCACCTTGATGATGCTGGCCGGACGCTGTCTGCCGTGCGGGTCCTTGGCCGCGATGATGTCGCCGCTGTCGAGGTCGGCGACCAGCCAGGCTTCCGC
>JBKPSU010000113.1:0-18344 GCA_046735135.1 Actinomycetota bacterium | reverse complement strand
GACGGTGCTGGCCGCAGTCGACGAAGGAGTGCCCGCACCGGTCATCACGACGTCACTGTTCGAGCGGTTCGAGTCGAGGGAGCTCGGCGAGTTCACCGCGAAGTGCCTGTCGGCGATGCGCAGTCAATTCGGCGGCCATGCCGAGGGGAAGCATTAAGGCATGACATCTCCCGAAACGACGCCCGCTGACGTGCTCGTGATCTTCGGAATCACGGGCGATCTGGCCAGGAAGATGACGTTCCGGTCGCTGTACCGGCTCGAGCGCCGCGGCCTTCTCGACTGTCCGATCGTCGGGGTGGCCCTCGACGACTGGTCGGAAGCGGCCCTGATCGATCACGCCAAGAGCTCGATCGAGACGGCCGGCGAAACGATCGACAAGGACGTGTTCGACCGCTTCGCGCAACGACTGTCCATGGTCTCCGGCGATTTCGCCAACGCGAAGACCTACGAGCGGGTGGCGCGTGCGATCGAGGGCAAGCACGCGCCCGTGTTCTACCTCGAGGTGCCGCCGGCGTTGTTCGGCCGTGTCGTCGAGGGGCTTGCGCACGCCAACCTCACCGCCCACGCCAGGGTGGTGGTGGAAAAGCCGTTCGGCCATGACCTGGAGTCGGCGCGTGCGCTCAACGAGTCGTTGCGCAACGTCCTCGAGGAGTCGCAGATCTTCCGCATCGACCACTTCCTCGGCAAGGAACCGGCAATGGACATCATGTTCCTGCGGTTCGCCAACTCGGTCTTCGAGCCGCTGTGGAACCGCGACCGGATCCAGTGCGTGCAGATCACGATGGCCGAGAACTTCGGGGTGGAGGACAGAGGCAGCTTCTACGATCCGGTCGGCGCACTGCGGGACGTCGTGCAGAACCACCTGCTGCAGCTGATCGGGCTGTTCGCCGCCGAGCCGCCGAGCGTCGCCGACGCCGACGGTCTGCGCGACAAACGCGTCGAGGTGTTCCGCGCAATACCAGCGGCCGATCCCGCGCATTATGTGCGTGGCCAGTACGAGGGATATCGCTCCGTCAAAGGGGTGCAACCGAATTCGCAGACCGAGACCTTCGCCGCGCTGCGGCTGGAGATCGACAACTGGCGGTTCGCCGGGGTGCCGTTCTACATCCGCGCGGGTAAGGCGCTGCCCGTGCGGGCCACCGAGATTCGGGTCATCTTCAAGCGTCCGCCCAAGCTGGCGATCACCAAGACGACGCATGATCCCGACGAACTCGTCCTCCGCATCGATCCAAATCCCGGTACCAACCTGATCATTCAGGCCAAGCAGCCCGGTGAGAACAGCACGCGGTGCGTCGACCTGTCGATGATCTTCGCCGAGGAACTCGGCGAGGCGCCCGAACCGTACGAGCGTCTGCTCAGCGACGCGATGAAAGGGGACTCCACCCAGTTCGCCAGGGAAGACGGTGTCGAGGAGACCTGGCGCATCGTGCAACCGCTGATCGATTCACCGCCCCCGGTGCAGCCATACGCGAAGGGATCGTGGGGACCGGAGGCGGCGGCCAAACTCGTTGCCGGACACCCGCATTGGCGCGAGCCGTGGCTACGAGGCTGCGACTGACCGGCCGCAACGAAAGTCAGCCCTGCAGGATCGGCTTCAACGCGTCGAGCACGGCCGGGTCCTCGATCGTCGAGGGCACCGGCTCGTCGCGGCCGTCGGCGATGCCGCGCATGGTTTTGCGCAGGATTTTCCCGGACCGCGTCTTCGGCAGCGCGGGCACCACATCGACCGCCCTGAAGTTGGCGACGGCGCCGATGTTGTCGCGCACGGCGGTGATGAGGTCCTCGGCCAGTCCTTCGTCCGACGCGCCAGCTTTCAGCACGACGAAGCCGCGCGGCACCTGACCTCTGATCTCGTCGGCGACGCCGATCACCGCGCACTCCGCGACGGCAGGGTGCGCGGCCAGTACCGCCTCGATTGATCCGGTCGACAAGCGGTGTCCCGCAATGTTGATGACGTCGTCGGTGCGTCCCATCACGTAGAGGTAGCCGTCGTCGTCGATGTAGCCGCCGTCACCGGTCAGGTAGTAGCCGGGGAACGCCGATAGATACGACTTGATATAGCGGTCGTCGTCACCCCACAGCGTGGGCAACGTGCCCGGCGGCAGCGGCAGCTTGACGCAGATCGCGCCCTCCTCTCCTGCGTCGGCCTCCGAGCCGTCGGGCCGCATGATCCGGACGTCGTATCCCGGCATCGCCACTGTCGGTGAGCCCGGTTTGATGTCCAGCTGTTCGACGCCCATCGGATTGGCCGCGATCGCCCAACCGGTTTCGGTCTGCCACCAGTGGTCCACGACGGGAATGCCGAGGCGCTGCGACGCCCAGTGATAAGTGTCGGGGTCGAGCCGCTCGCCTGCCTGGTACAGCACCTGCAGCGCGGACAGGTCGTGCTTGCCCACGTGCACGCCGTCCGGATCCTCTTTCTTGATCGCGCGGATCGCGGTCGGCGCGGTGAACAGCGCTTTGACCTTGTGTTCGGCGGCGACCCGCCAGAACGCCCCCGCATCGGGCGTACCCACCGGCTTGCCCTCGTAGAGCATCGTGGTCGCGCCGAGTAACAGCGGCCCGTACACGATGTAGGAGTGGCCGACCACCCAGCCGACGTCGGAGGCGGCCCAAAACACGTCGCCGGGCTCGGTGTCGTAGACGTGCCGCATGCTCCACAGCAATGCGACGGCGTGGCCGCCGTTGTCGCGCACGATTCCCTTCGGCCGCCCGGTCGTCCCCGAGGTGTACAGCACGTAGAGGGGATCGGTTGCTGCGACAGGCACCGCATCCACCGGCTGGGCGTCGGCCATCAGCTCGTGCCAGTCGAGATCGCGACCGGCCAGCGGCTCGCACGGGCTTTGGTGGCGCTGCAGGATGACGCAGGCGGGCGGGGCGTGCTCGGCGATCTCGAGTGCCGCGTCGATCATCGGCTTGTAGTCGACGGTGCGTTTCGGCTCGATGCCGCAGGACGCGGTGACGATCGCGGCGGGTCGGGCGTCGTCGATGCGTGCGGCGAGTTCGTGGGCCGCGAAGCCGCCGAACACCACCGAGTGCACGGCGCCCAGCCGCGCGCACGCCAGCATCGCGATGACGGCCTCGGGAATCATCGGCATGTAGATCACGACGCGGTCGCCCTTGCCGACGCCGAGGCCGCGCAGGACGCCTGCGAACTTCGCGGTCTCGTCGAGCAGTTCGCGGTAGGTGTAGGTGCGCTGCGTGCCGGTCACCGGCGAGTCGTAGATCAGCGCAGGCTGGTCGCCGCGGCCCGCTTCGACGTGGCGGTCCAGTGCGTTGGTGCAGGTGTTGAGCTCGCCGTCGGGAAACCACCGGTAAAACGGCGGGTTCGAGTCGTCGAGGATCTGTTTCGGCTCACGAGTCCACGTCACGGCCTGCGCAGCGTCGGCCCAGAAGGCCGTCGGGTCTGACAGGCTGGCGTCGAACAGTTCCTGGTATCCGGCCATACCGGCACGGTAGCGCGCAACCGGTTCTCTATAGTCCGTTTCATGACTGCCGATCCACCGCCGATCGATGGAGTCCGCCGGTCGTTCGTCGAAGCCCGTGGTGTGCGCTTTCACGTGACCGAGGCCGGACCGCCGGACGGCCGGCCTGTCGTCGCATTGCACGGGTGGCCTCAGCACCACTGGGAGTACCGCGACCTGCTGGCCGACCCGCCGCCCGGGCTGCGGATCATCGCACCCGACCTACCCGGATACGGCTGGTCCGGGCCCGCGCCGCACAAGTGGGCGAAGGCAGACGTCGCCAAGGACGTGCTGGCGCTGCTCGACGCGATGGCGCTCGACCGTGTTCTGCTGCTGGCCCATGACTGGGGCGCGTATGCCGGCTATCTGATGGTGCTCGACGAGCCCGACCGATTCGAGGGCTACCTCGCGTGCAATATGGCGCACCCGTGGGTGTCGGCGCGCGACGTGCTGCCGAACCTGTGGCGCTTCGACTATCAGGTGCCGCTCGCCACGTTCGGTATTACGGTGCAGCGACGCACCAAGTATGTCGAGCGGGTGATCTTCGGGGTCGGGTCCAAGGTGGACGGCGAAACTGCTCGCGTATTCGCCGAGCGGTTTCGTGACCCGGTGTGCGCGAAAGCCGGACGCGACACCTACCGCACGTTCCTGACACGCGAAATCCCGCGGGGCGCCCGCAATCCCGAGACTCGGCGGATATCGATTCCGATCCGTGTGTTGTACGGAAAGGGCGACCACGCGGTTGCCCCGTCGTTTGTGGCTGCCGAAACCGCCAAGGCCGACGACTATCAGATCGAGACGGTCGACGCGTCTCACTTCGTCGTCGACGAGCACCCGGACCTGGTGCGCAAGAAGCTGATTGCGCTGGCCGACGAGACCGCTCACTCCTGAAACCGGTAGCCCATTCCCGCTTCGGTCAGCAGATGAACCGGATGGGACGGGTCGTCCTCCAGCTTGCGCCGTAGCTGGGCCAGGTACACGCGCAGATAGTGGGTTTCCTTGGCGTACGCGGGTCCCCACACCTCCTTGAGAAGCTCTTCGCGGCCGACGAGCTTGCCGCGGTTGCGGACCAGCATCTCCAGCATGCCCCACTCGGTGGGGGTGAGGTGCACTTCGGTGCTGTTCTTGGTCACCTTCTTGGCCGCCAAATCGACTGTGAACGATGATGTTTCGACGACCGGCTGGTCCATCTCCGTCGCGGCCGCACTGCGCCGGATGGCGGCGCGCAGCCGCGCGAGGAACTCGTCCATGCCGAAGGGTTTGGTGACGTAGTCGTCGGCCCCCGCGTCGAGCGCTTCGACCTTGTCGGCGGAGTCGGTGCGTGCCGAGAGCACGATGATCGGCACGGTCAGCCAACCCCGCATGCCGCCGATGACGTCGATGCCGGACATGTCGGGCAGGCCGAGATCGAGGATGACGACGTCAGGATGCTCGTCGGCGGCGGCGCGCAGCGCACCGTTGCCTGTCGACGCGGTGACCACCTGGTAGCCGCGCACCGACAGGTTGATCCGCAACGCCCGCAGGATCTGCGGCTCGTCGTCAACCACCAGAACCTTGGTCATTTCTCCGAAACCTCTTGAGGAGCAGCGAGGTCCACCAGCACGGTCAGTCCGCCGCCTGGTGTGTCGGTGGCCTGGATCGTGCCGCCCATCGACTCGACGAACCCCTTCGCGACCGAAAGGCCAAGGCCGACGCCGATGCTGTTGTCCTGATCGCCGAGCCGTTGGAACGGTGCGAACAACTGGTCCTCGGTGCCGCGCGGGATGCCGCGTCCCTCGTCGATGACGGCGATGATCACCCGGTCGCCGACGGTGCTCGCGGTGACCCGGACCGGGCTGTCAGGCGCGTAGCGCAGCGCGTTGTCGATCAAGTTGGCGAGTACGCGCTCGAGCAGTCCGCTGTCGGCCATGACCACCGCGTCGCCCACTTCCACCTTCACCCGGTCCAGCGCGACACTGCGGAAACCGGTGGAGTGCTTGCTGATTCCCACCAACGACCGCTGTACCGTCTCTTCCAGGTACACCCGGCGCAGTTCGGGACTGACCACCCCGGCGGCCAGCCGTGACGAGTCGAGCAGATTACCGACCAGCGCAGTGAGCTGGTCGATGGACTCCTCGATGGTGGCGAGAAGCTCCGCGGTGTCCTCGACGGAGAAGTCGACGTCGTCGCTGCGCAGGCTCGATACCGCGGCTTTGGCGGCGGCCAGCGGTGTGCGCAGGTCATGGCTGACGGCCGACAACAGCGACCGGCGCAGCTCGTCGGCCTGCGCGATGGCCTCTGCCTTGCTTGCCTCTTCGGACAGCTCCCGCTGCTTGACAAGCCCTGCGGCCTGTTTGGCGACTGCAGTCAGGACCCGGCGGTCACGCGCGGCCAGCTGCTTGCCCGCCATCAGCATCCAGAACTCGTCGTCGCCGACCTCGATCGCGGTGTCGGCCGAATCCACCTCCGCACAAGGATCCTTGCCGACACACGCGACGATGCGCTCGTCGCCGTCCATGACGCGCAGCACGCTGACGGCGCGCTGCGAGTAGGTCTCCCGGACCCGTTCGAGCAGTGTGTCGAGATCGGCGCCCCGCAGCACCGAACCGGCGAACAGTGCGAGCAGTTCGGCTTCCCGCGATGCCAAGGTCGCTTCCCTGGCTCGCTTCGCGGCACCGTCCACAAGTGCGGCGACGGCCACGGCGACGGCCAGCAGCACGACGATGGTGATCGCGCTGTCGGGTTCGGCGATGGTGAACGTGTATCGCGGCTCGACGAGAAAGTAGTTGAGCAGCAAGCCCGATAGCACCGCCGAGAGTGCCGCCGGCGCAACGCCGCCGAGGAGGGCGACCACCAGCACGCCGATGAAGAACAGCGCGCTCTCGCCGCCGATTCCGAGAAACGGGTCGAGCAGCCCGACGATGACCGCGCAGATGGCCGACGGGACGACAAGCGCGGCCAGCCAGGACACGGTGTGCCTCTGTCGCGGCGTGAGCGACGACCATGAGGGCCCTCGTTTGGACTCCCCATGGGTCACCATGTGAACGTCGATCTTGCCCGAATGCTGGACGACCGCTGCGCCGATGCCCTCCTCGAAGATGCGGGCCCAGCGTGACCGTCGGGAGGTGCCCATAACGAGCTGGGTGGCGTTCATCTCGCGGGCGAAGTCCAACAGTGCCGCGGGAACGTCGTCGCCGACGACAGTGTGCACGGTGGCACCGAGGCTGGTGGCCAGTTCCCGCACCTTGCCCATCTGAGGTGCAGACACACCGGACAAGCCGTCGCCGCGCACCACGTGCACCACCATGAGTTCGGCGCTGGACTTCGACGCGATCCGAAACGCCCGTCGCACAAGCGTTTCGGACTCCGCGCCGCCGGTGACCGCCACGACGACGCGCTCGCGGGCCTCCCAGGTGTCGGTGATGTTCTTGTCGGCGCGGTACTTGGCGAGTGCGGCGTCGACCTGGTCTGCGAGCCAGAGCAGTGCGAGCTCCCGCAGCGCGGTCAGGTTGCCCTGCCGGAAATAGTTGGACAGCGCGGCGTCGATGCGTTCGGGCGCGTAGACATTGCCGTGGGACAGCCTGCGCCGCAACGCTTCCGGTGTGATGTCGACGAGCTCGATCTGGTCGGCGGCGCGAACGACCTCGTCGGGCACCTTCTCCTGCTGCTCGATCCCGGTGATCTGGGTGACGACGTCGTTGAGGCTTTCCAAGTGCTGGACGTTGACCGTCGAGATCACGGTGATGCCTGCGTCGAGGATCTCCTCGATGTCCTGCCAGCGCTTGGGGTTCTTGCTGCCGGGGGTGTTGGTGTGGGCCAACTCGTCGACGAGGACGACCTGCGGGTGGCGCGCCAGCACGGCATCGACGTCGAGCTCCTTGAAGCGCGAACCGCGATAGTCGATGTAGCGCGGCGGGATGACCTCGATGCCCTGGATCAGCTCCGCCGTCTTCTTGCGGCCGTGCGTCTCGACAACCGCGGCCACCACGTCGGTGCCGCGCTCCCGCCTCCGGTGAGCTTCGCCGAGCATCGCGTACGTCTTCCCGACACCAGGAGCTGCGCCGAGGTAGATGCGCAGCTCTCCGCGTTTCTTCTTGTCGGGCCGTTCGCCACGCGACGGATCGACGGTGCTCACATGCTCATCATCCACCGGTTACGTCAGCTCTTTGCCGGATACTTCTGGTCCAGTTCCAGGTTGAGTCTCAGCACGTTGACTGTCGGCTCGCCGAAGAAGCCGAGCCAACGTCCGTCCGTGTGGGCCGCCACGGCCTGACGGATCTGGTCAGGGGCGACGCCGCGGGCTTTGGCGACCCGGTCGACCTGCAGGTCGGCGTAGGCGACCGAGATGTGCGGATCGAGCCCGCTGCCGCTGGCGGTCACGGCATCGGGCGGGACCGCCGGGTGGGAGGGCGCGCTGCCGCGGATCGGCACGATCTGGCCGATGCTGTAGTCCTCGCCGTAGCGGGCACACTCCACACGGACGCCTTCGTACGTGTTCAGGAACGGTGCGGGTGTGGTCTGGCACGGCTCGTTGACGCTGACCACGCGGGTCGGGCGGACGACATCACCGCGTGCGTCGCGCGGGCCGATCACCGACAGCACGGCGCCGACGCCGGTACCTGTGCAGAACGGCCGTGAACCGTCGATGCCGTCGAGCTTGCCGACGGCGGCGCTGCGCGCGCACACAAGGGTGAGCAGGCTGGGCTTGAATCCGTTGTCGTCCTTGGGAAGCGACGGATCGCCCGGTGTGTCGACGATGCTCTCCGGTCCCAGGTTGCTCGCGCTGGTGGCCAGCGGGTCGTAGCCGTCACCGGCGGCCGAGGGCCGGCTCTGGAAGTACTGCGGCAGCGAGTTGCCGTCGCTGTCGGTGAAGGACTGCCCAATCAGGCTGCTGCCGAACGGTTTTCGGCCGGCCTGGATGATCGAGCCGTCGGCCTTTTCCCGCAGACCCGGCAGCTGGGCGACCAGCCAGATGAACACGGGGTAGGCCAGACCGAGGATGACGGTGAGCACCAGCAGCGCGCGCAGCGCGGCCCAGTGTTGACGAACGAGATTGGAAGGTTTCATGTCACATTCCCGGGAAGAGTTGGACGATCAGGTCGATGAGCTTGATGCCGATGAACGGCGCGATGATGCCGCCGAGGCCGTAGATGTATAGGTTGCGGCTCAACAGCTTCGAGGCGCTGCTCGGCGTGTAACGCACGCCGCGCAGCGACAGCGGGATGAGCGCGACGATGACGAGTGCGTTGAAGATGACCGCGGACAGGATCGCCGACTGCGGGCTGTGCAGCCGCATGATGTTCAGCAGATCCAGGCCCGGGAACAGGGCGACGAACATCGCCGGGATGATCGCGAAGTACTTCGCGATGTCGTTGGCGATCGAGAAGGTCGTCAGTGCGCCGCGCGTGATGAGCAACTGCTTGCCGATCTCCACGATCTCGATGAGCTTGGTCGGATCGGAGTCGAGATCCACCATGTTGCCGGCCTCTTTGGCCGCCGACGTGCCGGTGTTCATCGCGACGCCGACGTCGGCCTGGGCCAGTGCGGGCGCGTCGTTGGTGCCGTCGCCGGTCATCGCGACGAGCTTGCCGCCTGCCTGCTCCTTTTTGATCAGGGCCATCTTGTCCTCTGGTGTGGCTTCGGCGAGGAAGTCGTCGACGCCTGCCTCGTCGGCGATCGCTTTGGCGGTCAACGGATTATCGCCGGTGATCATCACTGTGCGGATGCCCATGCGGCGCATCTCGTCGAACCGTTCACGCATGCCCTGCTTGACGACGTCCTTGAGGTGGATGACGCCGAGCACCGATGCGGTGTGATCGGCGACTTCGCCGACGACCAGGGGAGTGCCGCCCGCCGCGGAGATGCCGTCGACGATGTCACCGAGTTCGGTCGGCACCGTTCCGCCTTGGCAGCGCACCCATTCGGCGACAGCACTGGCCGCACCCTTGCGCAGCATGTGGCCGCCGTTGAGGTCCACGCCGGACATGCGGGTCGTGGCGCTGAACTCGACCCAGTGCGCCTTGTCGAGTTCGCCCGGCGTGCGGGCCCGCAGCCCGTGCTCCTGTTTCGCGAACACCACGATCGATCGGCCCTCGGGCGTCTCGTCGGCGAGGCTGGACAGTTGCGCCGCATCGGCAAGCACTTCGGCGGAAACACCGGTCAACGACACGAACGCCGCCGCTTGCCGATTGCCGAGGGTGATGGTGCCGGTCTTGTCGAGCAGCAGGGTGTTCACGTCGCCGGCAGCCTCCACCGCACGGCCCGACATCGCAAGCACGTTGCGCTGCACGAGCCGGTCCATGCCCGCGATGCCGATGGCCGACAGCAGCGCTCCGATGGTCGTCGGGATGAGGCAGACCAGCAGGGAGACCATGACGATGCCGGTCACACCGCTGTTGTTGAGCGCCAACGTTTCCGGGACGCCGGGATTGTTCAGCTTCGAGTAGATCGCCAGCGGCTGCAGCGTGGCGACGGCGAAAAGGAAGATGATCGTCAATGAGGCGAGCAGGATGTTCAGCGCGATCTCGTTGGGAGTCTTCTGCCGGTTCGCACCCTCGACGAGCGCGATCATCCGGTCGATGAAGCTTTCACCCGGCTTCTGCGTGATCTTGACGACGATGCGGTCGGACAACACCGTGGTGCCGCCGGTGACCGCGGACCGGTCGCCGCCGGACTCGCGGATGACCGGTGCGGATTCGCCGGTGATCGCCGACTCGTCCACCGAGGCAATGCCTTCCAGGACATCGCCGTCGCCCGGTATGGTCTGGCCCGCCTCGACCACGACGATGTCGCCCTGCTGCAGCAGCGGGGCGGCCACGTCCTCTTCGCGACCGGGCGCGCCGGGACGCCAGTCGACGAGGCGGCGGGCCGTTGTTGCTGTCTTGGTGCGGCGAAGCGATTCGGCCTGGGCCTTGCCGCGGCCCTCGGCGACGGCTTCGGCGAGGTTCGCGAAAATCACTGTCAGCCATAGCCATGCCACGATCAGCCACGCAAACCAGGACGGGTCGATGACGGCCAGGACGGTGCTCCAGGCGGCCCCGATCTCGACGATGAACATGACGGGGTTGCGCCACAGCGTGCGCGGATCAAGCTTGCGCAGAGCGTCGGGCGTCGACTTCCACAGCATCTTGGGATCCAGCAGGCCTCCCTGGACGCGCTTGGTTGCGTTGGGCTTCGCCTGCGCGGTGCGTGCGGAATCGATTGTGGGTGCGGTCATCAGTGAATTCCTTCGGCGAGCGGGCCCAGCGCGAGCATGGGTAGGAAGGTGAGGGCGACCAGGATCAGCGTGACCCCGGCGACCATGCCGACGAACTGGGGACGATGGGTGGGCAATGTGCCGACGGAGTCGGGCGTCTTACCCTGCTTGGCCAGCGAGCCGGCCAGCGCCAGTACGAAGATGATGGGCAGAAATCGGCCCAACAGCATGGCCAGGCCCAGCGCGGTGTTGTACCAGACGGTGTTCACGCCGATGCCTGCGAACGCCGAACCGTTGTTGTTGGCCGCCGAGGTGAATGCGTACAACACCTCCGACAGCCCGTGCGGGCCGGTGTTGAGCATGCCTGCCCGTTGGCCCGGCATGGCCATCGCCACGGCGGTACCGGTCAGCACGATCAGAGGAGTGATGAGGAAATACGTTGCGGCGAGCTTGATTTCCCGTGGCGTGATCTTCTTGCCGAGGTATTCCGGGGTGCGGCCGACCATCAGGCCCGCCACGAACACCGTGATAATGGCCAGGATGAGCATGCCGTAGAGGCCGGAGCCGACGCCGCCGGGAGCCACCTCGCCGAGCTGCATGTTGAACAGCGTCATCATGCCGCCGAGGCTGGTGTAGGAGTCGTGGAACGAGTCGACGGCGCCCGTGGAGGTCAGTGTCGTCAGATCCGCGAAGACCGCCGAATCAGGCACGCCGAACCGTTGTTCCACACCCTCCATCGATGAACCAATGGCCGTGGGAACGGTGCCGTGCTGCTGGATTTGGAACCACATGATGAACGTGACACTCATGAGGGCGATCACCGACATGACGGCCGCGATCGCGTAACCCTGCTTCTTGCTTTCGACCATGCGGCCGAAGGTGCGCGGCAGGGAGAACGCGATGCAGGCCAACAGGAAGATCTCGACCCAGTTGGTCCACGCCGTTGGGTTCTCGAATGGATGCGCGGAGTTGGCGTTGAAGAAACCGCCACCGTTAGTGCCAAGCAGCTTGATGGACTCCTGGCTGGCGACAGGACCGCCGGTGATGGTCTGCTGTCCGCCGACGAGCGTGTTGACCACCTGGTCGTGCAATTGGAAATTCTGGATCGTACCGCCCACGACCAGAATGACCGCGGCGATTATCGAGAGCGGCAACAGGATTCGGATGCAACCGCGGACCAGGTCGACCCAGAAGTTGCCGAGCTCACCGGTGTTGCGGCGGGCAAGGCCGCGGACGAACGCCATCGCCACGGCCATGCCGACTGCGGCGGAAACGAAGTTCTGCACTGCGAGACCGGCCATCTGAACGAGGTGGCCCTGGGTCGACTCACCGGAGTACCCCTGCCAGTTCGTGTTGGTGACGAAGCTGACGGCGGTGTTCCAGGCCAGCGCGGGCGTCATCGGCGTCGCGGGATCGTGGAGGTGCAACGGGAGCTTGCCCTGCACCAACTGAAGGACGAACAGGAACAGCACGCTGACAGCGGAGAAGGCCAGAACACTTCGCGCGTAGGCGCCCCACGTCTGTTGCGACTTCGGGTCCGCTCCGACCAACCGATAGATGACGCGCTCGGCGCGGGAATCCTTGGCGGCGGCGTAGACCCGGTACATGTAATCGCCAAGCGGCACGTGGACGGCGGCCAGGCCGATGATCAGAGATGCGAGGAACAGGATCCCCGCCGTCGTCGAACTCACTAGAACCTCTCGGGTAAGAGCAGGGCGGCGAAGAGAAACAGGGCGAGCAGGATCGCCAGCGCGAGGCCGATCAGGTTCTGGCTCACAGTCCCTCGACCAACTTCTGAATCCAGCCGAGAACCGCGAAGATCGCCACCGTCAGCACGATGTAAAGCAGGACTGACATGTCACTCCGTCACGTTTACGGGCCGCCGGATTTCAGCGGCCTGAGTGATCAAACGCCCTGTTCAGGGCTTCGGAGTCCGCCTTGACGGTTTATTGACGGCGCAGTGGCACTCCTTAACGGAGGCTTTGCGCTTCGCACGTGTCGGGGATATAGCCGACGCAACAGCTAACGAGAAAAACACGACGCAGATGCTTGCGATCGTGATTGTGATACCGCTAGTCTGCGTTTGCTGTTGACCGAAGTGTCAATTCAAGATCGTTTGAGACACAGACGATTCGCTCAGCCCGCATCACTGGAAGTTGCTCAGGGCACGGTGGTGATTCGCAATGGCTGACCGACTGAGCTGCTGAAAAGCGCACCAGCTATCAGGCATGTCGGGGGAGGGGGCTGCGCGGGGCGGGTAATGGGAGGTGCCCGCCCCGCGCTTCACCGCTGGCCTGCGACCGGCGCATGCGTCCACTGTTGATCGACAAGGCCGAGGTGGCAGCATCCCGGGTGCCGGGGGGTACGGACCGGCTGAAGCTCAACACCGGGCGGCAGTTCTCGCACCCAGCGCGGCACGTCAGCCGGCCGGGGTTGATCGGCCACTTCGCGGTGCAGTCGCGCCGCGTCGCGAAAACTGTTGCCGCAGAACTGGCTAGCTCTCAATAGCTCCGTCGCCCGCGACGGCCACCTCGGAGTGGTGGGACTTCTTGTGAATCGCGATGATGCCGCCGCCGATCACCAGGGCCATGCCGAAAACGACGACCAGCGTCGGCGCCCGATTCCACAGGAACCAGTCGATCAATGCCGTGAACACGATGACGGTGTAGATGAACGGGCCGACCTTGACTGCCGACGCAGCGGTAGGCGAGCACGATGAGAGCCTGGCCGACCAGCAGCGTCAATGCGATACCGACGAGGTAGGTCGATCCGCGTTGCCCGAACGGTCGCCAATAGATGATGGCGAATGGAGTGCACAACGACGTGGACAGGAAGAAGTAGTAGAACAGGATTCGCGACGTGGGCTCGGTCGCTCCCAGCCAGCGGACGCACATGAAGAAGATGGCGAGGCAGAACGCGCCGGCTAGTGCGATCAGTGCACCGAAATTGAACTTGTGATGTTGCGGCTGCAGGACAAGAAGCACACCGACGAAGCCGACGCCTGCGCCGATCCAGGTTGCCCGTGATGCCTTCTCGCGGAACAACACCCACGCGATCACCGGCATCCACAGCGGAGCGCTGAATGTCAGCAGAATTGCGTTGGTCAGCGGCATCATCAGCATGGCGACGAACAGGCAGTACCACGCGCCCGTCGAGCTGACGGCTCGCAGAATGTGCAGACCAATCCTCTGGGTCTTCACCGACACCCATCCGCCGCGGAGTGCGATCGGAAGGAACAGAATCAGGCAAATCAGGTTTTGGAAGAGCAGGACGACTGCCGTCGACGTGTTCCTCGGTGGCTTTCACCAAGGCGCTCATCACCGCGGTGCAGAAGAACGCCAGCGAGCTGAACACCACGCCCAATATGAGGTGCTCAGGCAGGTGACCCGAGCCGGTGTCGGTCATCTGCGCCTCCCGCGAGTACCTGCTCTGGGACTTCTACCGGGCGTCGACATCGAGCGTAACCGGCGCAAACGTCGAATCGGCGAGCTTGCCGACTGATTTTATGGTTCCCCCGACGGCGCGGCGGGAGAGTTCGGCGGCTCCCCCAGCGCTCTCTACGATCTACTCGAGCCCCCATAGCCCAATTGGCAGAGGCAGCGGACTTAAAATCCGCCCAGTGTCGGTTCGAGTCCGACTGGGGGCACGACATAAGGCCTGGTAGGCGAAGTTCATAGCTGGCAAGACGGTGGCGGAAATCCGTCCGTCCCCGCTTCACCCCGGCGTCGGTGCGGACTGCTGCCCTTAGGCGACCGCGCTAGCTAATTTGCGCGCATGCCTCGGGCGCATTCAGCGATTCTGGGAGCAGCCATTCTTGCGCAATTGCTCCCATCGCTTATTGCAGTTCAAGCGGGGTGGTGGACGGGTCTACTGATAGGAGGCGAACGGTGATGTTGCCGACCTGGAGCTCGGACACCGGCGAAGGCTCCGCGAATTTTAGGGTGACTCGATCGAGCCCAGTCCGGATTGCGTAGGCGACCACTTGGTAAACATCGTCGGGCGCGACACGTTGTTCGACGATGGCGTTTGATGGCTCTTTTCCGTCAGGCCACTGCACCGCGTTAGCCGAACTGCGTCAGGCCCCCGTCCACAACCAGCGACTGCGCTGTCACGTATGCGCTTTCGGCGCTCAACATGAACACCGTCGCGTAGGCGATGTCCCATGCTGTCGCCTGCCGGCCAAGCGGCCAACGAATTTTGGTCCGCCCGGCAACAGACGCGTTGCCGACTCGTCCAAGGGGTGTGTCGACAGGTCCAGGAATGACGTGGTTCGCGCGGATGGACCGCGGTGCGCCTTCGAGTGCGACATGACGTGTAAGCCCAAACAAGGCAGCTTTCGACGAGTCGTACGCAGGAAATCGAGTTCCCGCCTTCAAACCGGCGGCGGATCCGATGAACACAAATGCGCTTCCGTCCTCGAGGACGGGCATTGCGGCGCGGGCGACGAGGAAGTGCGACCGCAAGTTGACCGCGAAGATGTCGTCCCACAACTCAGGTGTTGTGCCCTGCAATCCATTGCCCTCACCGAATCCCACGTTGGCCACCACGCCGTCGAGCCCGCCGAGCTTTCCATGGGCCTCACTGACGAGCCGTTCGCACGCGTCCGCGTCTCGGACGTCGGCGACAACTGCTGCCGAGGCGGTTCCCTCTTTGCTGCATAGATCCGCGGTGAATTCCGCGGCTTCCCCATCGACGTCGACGCAGGCCACGCTTGCACCCTCGCGTGCGCATAAAACGGCGATGGCGCGACCGTTGCCGACGGTCACCTCCGGATCCGGTGAGGGCCGGGTGCCAGCGCCGACGACGACGATCCGCCGGCCGATTAGCCGCCCACGGCCAGCAGCGGTTCCGGACGACTCCGGGGCTAACGACATGACTCCAAGGTAACACCGGTGCTGTACAGATGTACAGGCATGCGGCTGCTTTTGTGCACTACGTGAACCGGGGTTGCGACGCATCTATTTTGGTTCACGGCATCGATTGATCACGTCGGCTCGTTCAGGATGTCGTCCGTAGCTAATCGGCGCTCGGGACCTGGGCAGCGCCTTCCCGCCTCGAAGCCCAGAGCAAAAGACCGGCGAGCCTGTCGCGGTCGGGTGCGGCGCCGCGGGAACCGCGACTATGGACGAGACGTCCGCGCCCAGGCCTCCGGGAGTACCAACATCCCAGAGACCTGAGCACGTGGCAATGGCTGTTATGACATCTCGATAAGAGACCGCTATGAACCGGTCGGCGGGTTCACCTCACCAGGCGAACCAGGAACCTTGTGGATTACAAATAGGCTGTCATTCGCCAGAATGAATCCCTGCGCATTTGTACAGATCGTCGCGGTCACCGGCGACCCCGCATACGGTTGACGAGGACCGATGGTGCCCGACACATCAAATTCCGTGGGATGGTCGGCCGGGCAGTTGGGCGATGGCGGAGCGGTAGGGTTTTCTCTGGTAGGTCCCGCAACGTAGGAACTACTGATGTTGGTGAGCTGAAGGCTTTTTCCGCCTTCAAAGGGCGCTGCGAAAGTGATCGTCTCCGTTCCCGGGGCCGTCCTGTTGGTCTGGCCTTCTCCCGTTCCGCTGCGGGAGCTACAGCCGGTCAGAAAATGAGGCCAACTGGTATTCGGTCCGGAGAAGCCTGTGCACTGGATCCACACATCATCCGGCACGTTCGGCTGGGCTCCCGCGGGACCGCTCGTGAGTACTAAGGACCCCGTGATGCCGAAGGCTCCTACGGCAAGCCCAGTGAGCGAGATGCAGCGATGACTTGAGAGACTGTTCATTTCGATCTTCCTCTTCTACTTTCGACTTTGTCGCTTCGACCGCCTCTAGCGAGTGCTCTACGCCAGTTACTCCCCGGAAATCACTGGCGGCGAGCACATCACCGTCGTGAGGAGCACGCCGCTGAGGTGTGACTGGTGCTGATAGGTTGACCACATCCATACAAACGTACAGCAGCGTGCTGTACTGCTGTATAGCACGCCTTCTGTATGGCGCACAACCCCGCCTCCTTGGCGAGTTGTTCGTGCTTCGGCAGCGCGGAGCGACGACGGGCACTGAGGACCCGGCGACCTGTGAGCCGGCCGCGTCCGACAGCGGTGCCGGCTGATTCAGCGGCGAGAGTCGTAGTTCGAAGCTAACACTGTGCTGTACGAATGTACAGTCAGGCGACTACCGCAGGCATGCTGTCCCATCCGCGCACCGTCGACGTGCGTGATCGACGCGCACCGGCCATGTCGACATCCCACTCCGGCCACCGCTTCAACACCTCTTCGAGTGCCACGCGACCCTCTAAGCGGGCCAATGGGGAACCAACGCAGAAGTGCGCCCCACGGCCGAAAGTGAGATGACCACCGGGCTTCCGATGAATGTCGAATGTGTCAGGGTTATCGAAGTGACGTTCGTCGCGGTTGGCTGAGGCAAGCATCATGAGCAGCGCGCTGCCCGCAGGGATGACCTGTCCTTGAAAGGTGACGTCGTCCGTGGCGACGTAGCGCGCTACATGCGGCCCCGGCGGCTCGAAGCGGAGGAGTTCCTCGATCGCCGTAGGAATCAAGCCATGATCCTCGACGAGCTCCTTGCGTTGATCGGGATGTTCGGCGAGAACTTTACCCATCCAGCCGAACATGCGGCCGGTCGTCTCGACACCGGCACCGGCGACGACGGCCAGGAACACGATGAGCTCCTGCTTGGTCAACTTCCGCGTGGTTCCGGTTTCATCCTCGAACTCCACGTTGAGCAGTTCCGTGATCAGGTCGTCGGAGGGGTTCTTCTCTCGCCACTCGACATACTCTCCGAACATCTCACCCGTGAAGTAGCGATCCTTCTTGATTGCCATGGGTTTTCCGCGTTCGTTCCGCAGAACGTTGTTGGCGTGCTCGCGCACCGCAGGCTGTTCGGAGTCGGGGATCCCGGCGAGCATGCCGATCGTACGCATTGGAAGTTCAGCGCCCAGATCCTCGACGAAGTCGAACCTATCGCCGCCCACGAGCGGATCAAGACAGGCCACGCAGAAGGCGCGGATTTTGTCTTCGAGGGCGCGCATCTTTTTTGGCGTGAACGCCCGGGAAACGATCGCACGATGAATGGTGTGTAGCGGCGGGTCCTCGTTGATGAAAATGCCCGGTGGCATGACTGGATCGGCCATGACGACTTCGAGGATGTCGCCTTTCGCCGAACTGAGTCGTGCGGTGTCCTTCAGCGCTGCATCGACGTCTGTGTAACGGCTGATGCCCCAGAAGTCGTGCCGCTCATTGTGATAGACCGGGCACTCGTCTCGCAGCCGCCGGTAGGTCGGGTAGGGATCGAGGTCGATGTCGAAGTCCCATGGGTCGTAGTACAGGTCGGTCAACGTCGGCTCCTCGGCAGGGGTTCTTCGTACGCGCATGGCACGCCTGCTGTACGACCGTACAACAGAGATATTCGTCGAGCAACCATGTCCCCGCGTCATATCTATGCAATACGCTTGTACAACATCGGTAGGTGCCGCACCCGCAGCGCCGCTCGCCGGACGATTCGAGGAGTGCAATGGAGAGTCGGTTTTCACAGGACGGCCGCGTCGCCGTCATCACGGGTGGAGGTACCGGAATCGGACGCGGCGCCGCACTCGTCCTGGCCGAGCATGGTGCTGATGTCGTGCTGGCCGGCCGTCGCCCTGATCCACTTGAAGAAACAGCAAAGGACGCGCAATCCCTGGGCCGTCGCGCCCTGGCG
>JBKPSU010000112.1:0-26983 GCA_046735135.1 Actinomycetota bacterium | reverse complement strand
CCGGATGCACCGTTGACCCTCGTCGAGTACGGCGACTTCGAGTGCCCGTTCTGCAGCCGTGCCACCGGATCGATCGACCAGGTGCGTGACCACTTCGGCGACGAACTGCGGTATGTGTGGCGGCACTTGCCGCTGGAACGGGTGCATCCGCGGGCGTTCGACGCGGCGAGGGCCAGCGAGGCGGCCGCGCTGCAGGGCAGGTTCTGGGAGATGGCCCGTGAGATGTTCGCGCATCCCGACGATCTCGAATGGTCGGATATCTATCGCTACGCCGTGACGGCGGGGTGTGACATCGAACGCTTCGACAAAGATGTGCGGGTACACGCTTCGAAGGTGCTGCACCGCGTCCAGGATGATGCGCAGGATGCTGAGGTGATGGACCTCAACTCGACGCCGACCTTTTTCGTGAACGGCAAGCGGCACAAGGGCCCGTGGGACGCCGCCAGCCTGATCCGTGCGTTGGAGAACAATCCCTAACTCCACAGTGTCACATGGACTTTGGGGCGGAACCGGGTCACACCGACACCGGTGCCGCGCAACATCGCCTGCGTGCACCGCGGCGTGGTGATGAAGCGGACCAGTTCGGAGACGGCGGGCTGGCGCGCCGAGGGCGCCAGCGTGATCGCACACCATTCGCCCGGCACTTGCAGACCTGGACCCTTGACGTGCACCACCCGTCCCGCCGAGAGGTCCTTCCCGACCGCGAAGCCGATCGCCAGCGTGACACCGCCGACCCGCTGCACCTCCTCGAGCGCTGCGGCGTCGCTCTGGAAGATCCGCTGCTGCGACTCGGGGATGGCCAAATTCTTGAGTATCGCCGCGATTTCACCATCGGCGCTGCCCGCCGACGGGCCCAGCATCCACTGCTGCTCGCGCAACAGCGCAGGAGTCGGCGAATGCGTGGCGAGTGGACTGCCGGGTGTGGCAACGGTGAGGATCTGATACTTCAGAAACGGCCGCACGACGATGGACCCGTTGGTGGTGTCGTCACCGGCGCTCGGGCCGAGCGCGATGTCGACCGCGCGCGAACTGATCAGCTCGCGGAACCGGCTCGTCGGGTGCACGGACAGCTCCACCGACAGGTCGTTGGCCCGCGACGAGAACAGCTCTATCAGACCCGGTGCGGCGTGCTCGGCGAACGCGCTTGACGCCGCGATGCGCAGCAGTCGCCGTCCGTGCGCGGCCTCGGTGACTTCGATCGCCGTCTGCTGCTGCAGGCCGAGGATTTCCACAGCGCGGCTCGCCAACCGCAAGCCGCCCGGCGTGAACGCCAGCCCGGCTGCGGTCCTTGCGAACAACGGATCGTCGAGCTCCTTGCGCAGTTGCGCGACGTGCATGGAGATTCCCGCGTCTGACATGCCCAGTTCCTCTGCGGCGGCGCGCACGGAGCCGAGCCGCACCACGGCCGAAAAGGCCCGAAGCTGAGCCGGTGTCACGAATTGAGCCTACTTTGGGTTCTGTGCGCGAAGTGCTGACCGAGCTGCTGGCTGTCTGGCAAGCGGGTGAAACCGCGGGTGTCGGCACCGTTGTCCGCACCTTCCGTTCGGCGCCCCGACCCGCGGGAGCGTCGATGGTCGTCGCCCCGGACGGCACCGTCAGCGGGTCGGTTTCGGGCGGTTGCGTCGAGGGTGCGGTATATGAACTCGCCAACGACGTTGTGCGCGACGGCAGGCCCCGCCTCGAGCGGTACGGAATCACCGACGACGACGCATTCGCCGTCGGGCTCACCTGCGGCGGCATCCTCGACGTCTTCGTCGAACCGGTATCCCGCAGCACTTTTCCCGCGCTGGACGCCGTCGCCGACGACATCGCCGCGCACCGGCCGGTCGCCGTCGCCACGGTCATCTCGCATGTCGATCCCGAATGGGTCGGCCGCAGGCTCGTCGTCGGAGCGGATTCTGTGGCCGGCTCGCTCGGCTCGACGCGCGCCGACGAGGCCGTCGCCGACGACGTCCGTGGCCTACTGGCCGCGGGCCGCAGCGAGGTGCTCACCTACGGCCCCGACGGCCAGCGCCGCGGCGCGGGCATGGAGGTCTTCGTGGCCAGCTATGCGCCGCGGCCGCGGATGCTGGTGTTCGGCGCCATCGACTTCGCCGCGGCCCTCGCGCGGCAGGGCTCGCTCCTCGGCTACCGCGTCACGGTGTGCGACGCCCGTCCGGTGTTCGCGACGCCTGCGCGGTTCCCCACCGCCGACGAGGTCGTCGTGGAGTGGCCCAATCGGTACCTCGCCGCCCAGCATGAGGCGGGCGAGATCGACGCCCGCACCGTCATCTGCGTGCTCACCCACGACCCGAAATTCGACGTGCCGCTTCTCGAGGTCGCGCTGCGGCTGCCGATGGTCGGATACGTGGGTGCGATGGGGTCGCGGCGCACCCACGAGGACCGGCTGGCCCGGCTGACCGAAGCCGGCATCACCGAGACCGAGCTCGAGCGGCTGCACAGCCCGATCGGGCTCGACCTCGGCGCGCGCACCCCGGAGGAGACCGCGGTGTCGATCGCCGCCGAGATCATCGCCCGCAGGTGGGGCGGCGGAGGCCGTCCGCTGACCCAGACCAACGGCAGGATCCACCACGAGACCAGCGAGTTAAGCGATCACTTAACTCAATATTGACGGGGCCGCCGCACCGGCTGAGACTGGGCGCACAGCCCAATGGATGTGAGGTCGGTCACATGCAGGTACCAGGACCTTTCGAATACGAGCGCGCGACGAGCGTCGACCACGCGGTCGGACTGCTCGACCGGTTAGGCGACGGTGCGTTGATCGTCGCGGGCGGCCACAGCCTGCTGCCGATGATGAAGCTGCGCATCGCCAACCCCGAATACCTGGTCGACATCAACGACCTGGCCCCCGAGCTCGGATACATCGTCGTGGATCCGACGCTGGTGCGGATCGGTGCGATGGCGCGGCACCGTGAGGTGCTGGAGAGCGACGAATTGGAGGCGGTGTGTCCGATCTTCCGCGACGCCGAACGGGTGATCGCCGACCCGGTGGTCCGCAACCGCGGCACGATCGGCGGATCGCTGTGCCAGGCGGACCCCGCGGAGGATCTGACCACGGTGAACACGGTGCTGAACGCCGCATGCCTGGTGCGCGGGCCCACCGGCGAGCGCGAGATCCCCATCGACGACTTCCTGGAAGGCCCCTACGAGACGTCGCTGGCGTTCAACGAAATGCTCGTTGAGGTCCGCATCCCGCTTGTGCCCAGGTCGTCGAGCGCGTACGCGAAGGTCGAGCGCCGGGTCGGTGACTGGGCGGTGGCGGCGGCCGGCGCGGCGGTGACGCTCGACAACGGCACGATCGCAGCGGCCCGCGTCGGGCTCACCGCGGTCAACGCCGACGCGGCCGAACTCGCGTCGGTGTCCGAGGCGCTGGTCGGCGAGGCTCCGACCGAGCAGACCTTCGCCGAAGCCGGCAGGCGCGCCGCCGACGCGTGCGAACCGGTCAGCGATATGCGCGGCAGCGCGGACTACAAGCGGCATCTCGCAAGCGAGCTGACCGTCCGAACGCTTCGCACCGCGGTGGAGAGGATCGGTTGACATGCATGTGACGATGACAGTCAACGGTGAGCAGGTGACCGCCGATGTGGAGCCCCGGATGCTGCTGGTGCACTTCCTGCGGGATCACTTGCAGCTCACCGGAACTCACTGGGGTTGCGATACGAGCAACTGTGGCACGTGTGTCGTCGATGTCGACGGCGAACCGGTGAAGTCGTGCACGATGCTGGCGGTGATGGCCTCGGGGCACGCCGTGCGCACCGTCGAGGGCCTCGAGATGGACGGCCGGCTCGACCCCGTGCAGGAGGGCTTCATGAAATGCCATGGGCTGCAGTGCGGTTTCTGCACGCCGGGAATGATGATCACCGCCCGCGCGCTGCTCGACCGCAATCCCGATCCAAGTGAGGACGAAATCCGCGAGGCGATCTCCGGACAGATCTGCCGGTGCACCGGCTACACCACCATCGTGCGGTCGGTGCAGTGGGCGGCGCAGCACGCCAATGGCCGCGTCGTCGAACCGGGACCAAGCAATGACGACTTCGCACCTGTTGCTCAGACCGACGACACAATGGGGCCCGGCGCCGGCGAGCACATGATTGAAACCGGGAGCCCGTCATGACAACCACCCAGGCCAGGCCGGAAGACATCTCTGAACTCACCGACAACGACCAGAAGCCGTGCGGCCACGGCCGGATGCTGCGCAAGGAGGACCCGAGATTCATCAGGGGCCGCGGCAATTACGTCGACGACATCACCCTGCCCGGCATGTTGCATCTGGCAATCCTGCGCTCCCCGTATGCACACGCCAGGATCAACAGCATCGATGTCTCTGCGGCGCAGGCACATCCGAAGGTCAAGGCCGTGGTGACCGGTGCCGACCTGGCCGATAAGGGCCTGGCCTGGATGCCGACGTTGTCCAACGACGTGCAGGCGGTGCTGGCCACCGACAAGGTGCGGTTCCAGGGTCAGGAGGTCGCGTTCGTCGTCGCCGAGGACCGCTACTCGGCACGCGACGCGCTTGAACTCATCGACGTCGACTACGAGGCGCTCGCACCGGTCGTCGATGCGCGCAAGGCGCTCGACGCCGACGCCGAGGTGATCCGCACCGACCTCGAGGGCAAGTCCGACAATCACTGCTTCGACTGGGAGACCGGCGATGCGGCGGCCACCGACGCCGCGTTCGCCAAGGCCGACGTCGTCGTCAAGCAGGAGATCGTGTATCCGCGCGTGCATCCCGCACCGATGGAAACCTGCGGTGCGGTAGCCGATCTCGACCCGGTGACCGGCAAGCTGACGCTGTGGTCGACGACGCAGGCGCCGCATGCGCACCGCACGCTGTATGCGTTGGTCGCGGGCCTGCCCGAACACAAGATCCGCGTCGTCTCGCCCGACATCGGCGGTGGGTTCGGCAACAAGGTGCCGATCTATCCCGGCTACGTGTGCGCGATCGTCGGGTCGCTGCTGCTCGGCAAGCCGGTCAAGTGGATGGAGGACCGCAGCGAAAACCTCACCAGCACGGGCTTCGCCCGCGACTACATCATGGTCGGCGAGATCGCGGCGACCAAGGACGGCAAGATCCTGGCGATCCGCTCCAATGTGCTCGCCGATCATGGCGCCTTCAACGGCACCGCCGCCCCGGTGAAATACCCGGCAGGCTTCTTCGGCGTGTTCACCGGCAGCTACGACATCGAGGCCGCCTACTGCCACATGACCGCGGTCTACACCAACAAGGCACCCGGCGGTGTCGCGTACGCCTGCTCGTTCCGGATCACCGAGGCGGTCTACTTCGTCGAGCGCCTCGTGGATTGCCTCGCGTTCGAGCTGAAGATGGATCCGGCGCAACTGCGGCTGCAGAACCTGCTGAAGCCCGACCAGTTCCCGTACACGTCGAAGACCGGATGGGTCTACGACTCGGGCGACTACGAGACCACCATGCGCAAGGCGATGGACATGATCGGCTACGACGCGCTGCGCGCCGAGCAGAAGGAGAAGCGCGAGCGCGGTGAGCTGATGGGCATCGGCATGTCGTTCTTCACCGAGGCGGTGGGCGCAGGCCCGCGCAAGGACATGGACATCCTCGGTCTCGGCATGGCCGACGGCTGCGAGCTGCGGGTGCACCCGACCGGGAAAGCCGTTGTGCGGCTGTCGGTTCAGACGCAGGGCCAGGGCCACGAGACGACGTTCGCGCAGATCGTCGCCGAGGAGCTGGGTATCCCGCCCGACGACATCGATGTCGTGCACGGCGACACCGACCAGACGCCGTTCGGCCTCGGCACATACGGCAGCCGGTCAACGCCGGTGTCTGGTGCCGCCGCCGCGCTCGTCGCACGCAAGGTCAGGGACAAGGCCAAGATCATCGCCTCCGGCATGCTCGAGGCGTCGGTCGCCGACCTTGAATGGGAGAAGGGGTCGTTCCACGTGAAGGGCGACCCGTCGGCGTCGGTGACCATCCAGGACATCGCGATGCGCGCCCACGGTGCAGGCGATCTGCCGGACGGCATCGAGGGCGGTCTGGACGCCCAGATCTGTTACAACCCCGAGAATCTCACCTATCCGTACGGTGCGTACTTCTGTGTCGTCGACATCGATCCCGGCACTGCGGTGGTGAAGGTGCGCCGGTTCCTCGCCGTCGACGACTGCGGCACCCGCATCAACCCGATGATCATCGAGGGGCAGGTGCACGGCGGACTTGTCGACGGCATCGGCATGGCGCTGATGGAGATCATCGCGTTCGACGAAGAGGGCAACTGCCTCGGCGGCTCGCTGATGGACTACCTGATCCCGACGGCGATGGAGGTGCCGCATTTCGAGACCGGTCACACCGTGACGCCGTCGCCACACCATCCGATCGGGGCCAAGGGCATCGGGGAGTCGGCAACCGTCGGGTCGCCGCCTGCTGTCGTCAACGCGGTCGTCGATGCGTTGGCGCCGTTCGGTCTGCGCCACGCCGACATGCCGTTGACGCCGTCGCGGGTCTGGGAGGCCATGCAGGGCAGGCCAACCCCGCCGATCTAAAGGACAACATGCGGACAGAGATGAAGATGGACGAACGGGCGCAGCAGCTGCTGCGGTCGAGGACGCCGTTCGTCCACGCCACGGTTGTGCGAGCGGCGCCACCCACATCGGCGCATGCCGGTGACAAGGCGATCCTGTTGTCCGACGGCACAATTGAGGGCTTCGTCGGCGGCCACTGCGCGCAGAATTCGGTACGCAAGGCGGCGATGGGAGCGCTGCAGACGAACGAGAGCGTGCTGCTGCGGGTGCTCCCGGACGGGGATGTGCATTTCCCCGAGGCGCCCGGAGCATGCGTGGTGGTCAACCCGTGCCTGTCCGGCGGAGCGCTGGAGATCTTCCTGGTGCCCCAGGTGCCCGCGCCGCTGGTGCGGGTGTTCGGCGCGACGCCGATCGCCGACGCGGTGGTGGAGCTGTGCGGCGCGATGGGATATGACGCCGAGGCCGACAAGGTCGGTGACCTGACGGGGACCACCGCGGTGGTGATCGCGAGCCTCGGGGGGCCGGAGGCCGAGACGATCCGGGCTGCGCTCGACGCAGGCGTCGGATACATCGGGCTGGTGGCCAGCCGGGTCCGGGGCGCGTCGATCCTGGCCGGCCTGGACCTGACCGATGCCGAAAGCGCCAGGGTGCACACACCGGTCGGGCTGCCGATCGGTGCGAAGACACCCGCCGAGATCGCGGTGTCTATCGTGGCAGAGGTGGTGAAGTCGATCAGGATCGACGGGCTGAAAGCGGGCAACTGAGAATGGGGCCGATCACCGATGTCGACGAGGTGATCCGGCGCTTCGACGCGGAGGACTATCTGCTCGATCTCGGCACCGCGTCGGCGATATTCCTCGCCGTCACGCTCGGTCGTCCGCTGTTGCTGGAAGGCGAACCCGGTGTCGGGAAGACGACGGCCGCGAAAACCCTCGCCGCCGTGCTGGGCACACCGCTTGTGCGCCTCCAGTGCTATGAGGGCCTGACCGCGGCGGAAGCCCTTTACGACTGGAACTACCAGCGCCAGCTGCTCAGCATCCGGCTCGCCGAGTCCCAGAACTCGGGCATCGACGAGTCCGACCTGTACACCGAGGCGTACCTCGTCGACCGCCCGATCCTTCACTGCGTCCGGTATCGGGGTCCGGCTGCACCGGTCCTCTTGATCGACGAAATCGACCGCGCCGACGACGAATTCGAAGCGCTGCTGCTGGAGTTCCTCGGCGAGGCGGCGGTCACCGTGCCGGAACTCGGGACGTTCGTCGCCGAGCGGCCGCCGATCGCAGTGCTCACCTCCAACCGCAGCCGCGATCTGCACGACGCGCTGCGCCGCCGTTGCGTGTATCACTGGATCGACTACCCCGAGCCGGCCAGAGCCGCCGCGATCGTGCGGCGCACTGTGCAGGGCGCGAGCACGGCGCTCGTCGAGCACGCGGCCCAGTTCATCAGTTACACAAGAGGTCTGGATCTCGACAAGCCGCCGGGGATCGCGGAGACCATCGACTGGGTCTCTGCGTTGGTTGCGCTCGGGGTGGCCGACCTCGTCGACGCCGACAGCGAACGGGGCCTCGCGGGTCTCGGTGCGCTGGCGAAAACCCCTGACGACTTCGTCTCCATCGGCGAGGCGCTCGCCGAGTACAGCTCACAATGAAAGGACCGCAGGATGAAGATTGCCAACGAGTTCACCGTCAGTGCGCCGATCGAGGACGCCTGGAACGTCCTCACCGATCTCGAACAGGTCATCCCGCTGATGCCGGGCGCCCAGATGACCGGCCGCGAGGGCGACGACGTGCTGGGCAAGGTCAAAGTGAAGGTCGGCCCGGTGACAAGCGAATTCAGCGGCAAGGTGCACTTCGTCGAACAGGACCCGACAGCGCACCGCGCGGTCATCGACGGAAAGGGCAAGGAAGCGCGAGGCACCGGTAACGCAGCCGCGACGGTGACGGCACAACTGCATGACGCGGGCGATCACACCCGGGTGACCGTCGATACCGACCTGAAGGTCGTCGGCAAGCTGGCCCAGTTCGGAAGCAGCATGCTGCAGCAGGTGTCCGAGAAGCTTCTCGGGCAGTTCGTCGAGTCGCTCGAGGCGAAGCTGGCCGCCGACAATGCGCCCGCTGCGCCCGGTAACAACGGTCAGGCGCCACAGCTCGCCGACACCGCGCCACCCGAAGCCGAACCCATCGACCTCATTCAGCTCGCGGGCGGCAGCGCACTGAAGAAGTACGCCGCGCCCATTCTCGGTGCGTTCCTGGCCGCTGCAATTGTGTTCACCCTTGGCCGGCTGAAGATTGCCCGAAAGGCGTTGCGCGGCAGGTCATGACGGCACCGCTGCTGCTTCGCGGAGTTGACCTCGCCGCCTTCGCGGTCGCGCTGGTCGCCAAACTGCGCGCGGGCGGAGTGGTGGTGTCTGCCGACGGGTCCGCGACGCTCGTGGCTGCGATGCGCCATATCGCGCCGCGGTCGCGCACGGCGCTGTACTGGACCGCGCGGCTCGCCCTTGTCAACAGGGCCGAGGACCTGACCGCGTTCACTGCGGTGTTCGAGGTGATCTTCGCGGACTCGATCGCCCAACGTCAGCTTCAGCCGGAGGATCGCGCACCGGACCGGTCGGAGGCGGCCGCACCGGGTGCCCCAGGCGGCGACAGCGACGGCAGCGACGCCGACGGTCTGCCGTGGACCACGTTGCCAACTTCGGTGCGCGCCGCCGAATTCTTCACCGACGGCCTCGCCCTGCCGGACTCGTTGCCCAGCAGGCTGGTGGCCCGGGCGGACGAGTCGTTCGACCGGTTCGACGAAGACGATCTGCGGCGCATCGGCACGTGGCTGGAACAGTTGTCCGCCGGCTGGCCGCAGCGGCGCACCCTGCGCAGGGAGGTGCATCGTCGCGGCAAGCGAATCGACGTGCGGCAGTCGATGCGGTCGTCCCGCACGACGGGCTATGAGGTGGTGCGGCTGGCCATGACCCGCAGGCGGCGTCGGCCGCGCAGGGTGGTTCTGGTGTGCGACGTCAGCAGGTCGATGCGCCCGTACGCCACCATCTATCTGCACCTGATGCGAGCGGCGGCGTTGCGGCGCAAGGGCGTTCGGCCCGAGGTCTTTGCGTTCTCGACGTCGTTGACGCGGCTCACGCCTGCGCTGTCGCATCGGTCGGCGGAGGTCGCGCTCAGCAGGGCCAACGAGAAGGTGGTCGACCGATACGGCGGCACCCATATCGGCCGGTCGTTGGGTGGGCTACTGGCCGCACCGCACGGCAGCACGCTGCGTGGCGCCCTGGTCATCGTCGCGTCCGACGGCTGGGACAGCGACCCGCCGGACGTGCTCGAGCGGGCGATGGCCCGGCTGCGGCGTCGGGCGCACCTAGTCGTGTGGCTCAATCCGCGGGCCGGGCAACCGGGTTTCGCGCCGCTCGTCGGGTCGATGGCGGCGGCCCTTCCGTACTGCGACCTGTTCCTGCCCGCGAACTCGCTGGCCGGGCTGCGCGACCTGTTCGAGTCGCTAGGAGGGTTTGTCGACGGCGGGTTCGGCGGCAGCGCCACCGGAGGCCTTCGCCGCGCGGCGCCGCTTGTACCACTCGACGATCATCGGGGTGATTGATGCAAGGGCGATCAGGATGAAGATCGGCTCGAGCAGCTTCTGGATGATCTCGAACTGGCCGAGCCCGTACCCGAGCAGCGTCAGGCCGATGCCCCAGACAACGGCGCCGATCACGTTGAAGAGGGTGAAGACGCCGTAGCCCATCTTGGCGGCGCCTGCGGTGATCGGCGCCAGCGTCCGCACGATCGGCACGAAGCGGGCGATCACGATCGCGAACGGTCCCCGCTGTTCGAAAAAGGCGTGTGCCTCGTCCAGGTAGCGCTGTTTGAGAATGCGTGCGGTCGGCTTGAACATGTGGGTGCCCACGTATCGGCCGATGAAGTAGCCGACCTGGCCGCCGAGGATGGCGGCGATCGGGATGAAGACGAGCAGCTGCCACAACTGGAAATTGGCCTGGCCGGCCGCCGCGGTGCCTGCTGCGAGCATTCCCGCCACGAACAGCAGCGTGTCGCCGGGCAGCACGGGGAACAGGACACCGGATTCGACGAAGATGACCACCAGCAGGCCCACCATGGCCCACGCTCCGAAGTAGCCGATGAGTTTGATCGGATCCAGGAAGTCCGGCATCAGCATCACCGTGGTGGTGGTCATGGCTCACCAAGATACCGGCGTCTCCCTGATGGCCTGCTGAGCGCGTCCCGGCTTGAGATACTGCGGGTGGACAGCCGAACCAGCGAGAGGAAGTCCCATGCCCATCGCAACGCCCGAGGCCTACGCCGAGATGCTGGCCCGCGCCAAGGAGAACTCCTATGCGTTCCCGGCGATCAACTGCACGTCATCGGAGACGATCAACGCCGCGTTGAAGGGTTTCGCCGACGCGGGCAGCGACGGCATCATCCAGTTCTCGACGGGCGGCGCCGAGTTCGCCTCGGGTCTCGGGATCAAGGAAATGGTCACCGGCGCGGTGGCGCTGGCCGAGTTCGCGCACATCGTCGCCGAGAAGTACCCGGTCACCGTCGCCCTGCACACCGATCACTGCCCGAAGGACAAGCTCGACACCTACGTCCGGCCGCTGCTGGCGATATCGGCCAAGCGCGTCGCCGAGGGCAAGAACCCGCTCATCCAATCGCACATGTGGGACGGCTCGGCGGTGCCGATCGACGAGAACCTCGCGATCGCCAAGGAGTTGCTGAAGCAGACGGCCGCCGCCAAGATCATCCTGGAGATCGAGATCGGCGTGGTGGGCGGCGAGGAGGACGGCGTCGAGGCCGAGATCAACGAGAAGCTCTACACCACGCCGGAGGACTTCGAGAAGACCATCGAGGCGCTCGGCGCCGGCGAGCACGGCAAGTATCTGCTCGCCGCGACGTTCGGCAACGTGCACGGTGTCTACAAGCCCGGCAACGTCAAGCTGCGTCCCGACGTCCTCGCGCAGGGTCAGAAGGTGGCCGCCGCCAAGCTCGGATTGCCCGACGACGCAAAGCCTTTCGACTTCGTCTTCCACGGCGGATCCGGCTCGCTGAAGTCGGAGATCGAGGAGTCGCTCACCTACGGCGTTGTGAAGATGAACGTCGACACCGACACGCAGTACGCGTTCACCCGCCCGGTGGTCGGCCACATGTTCACCAACTACGACGGCGTGCTGAAGGTCGACGGCGAAGTCGGCAACAAGAAGGTCTACGACCCGCGCAGCTACATGAAGAAGGCCGAGGCCGCCATGTCGGAGCGCGTTGTCGAGGCGTGCAACGACCTGCACAGCGCGGGCCGCAGCGTGTCCGCCTAGCTGGTAGCCGCCTGGCAGATCTTCCACTGTTCGTCGCGGAACTGCAGGTCGAAGCTGCGGGTGGAGCGAGTTTGCGGCGCATACGCCATGAAGGTCGTGACGTTGGCTTCGGCGTGGTCGCCGTTGACGACGACCTGGTCGATGCTGGCCACCACCGGGTACTGCTTGGCGGCAGCGACCCTGGCGTGCGTGTCGGTCCATGCGCGGTCGTCGTAGTTGACGTAGCTGTCGCGGGTGGTGCCGCAGGTGATGCTGCGCAGCGTGGCCAGATCGCCCTTCTGCACGGCGACGTCGAAGTTCTGGATCGTCGAGCGGACCATTTCCTCCTGCGACGCCTTGGAGGCGGAGTCGCGGGTCAGAAGCACGGTGCCCAATATCGCGATGGCGACGAGCGCGGCGATCACCAGGATCAGCGCCACCACCCAACCCCAGCTGCGCCGCCGCCCCGGAGGCTTGGGTGTGTCACCGCGCGGCGGAATATGCTGCGGCGCAACCGGTTTGCCGGGACCGATCGGTTGGGTGGTGGGCGTCGAAATGATCTCCGTCGCGGGGTCGGAAGGGGATTCGATGAACTTCGTCGCCGACGAGTCCATCCCGGAGGGCGCGGTGTAGCGCCGCTCGGCCTGCTGCTCGTGCTGTGGCGCGTCCGCCTCGGCCGTACCCGCCGCATCCACCGCCATCACTTCGGTCGGATGGTCCTCGACGATCGGGGCCGCCTCGGTGGGGGTGTCGTGCGCCGCATCGGACCCGTGTTCGGCGACGGCCTCGTCCGCCGAATCCACAGCCGGTTCGTTTCCCTGGTCGGGCCCTGATGGGTTCGACATCCCTGCTGCAGTCCTCCCGTGACGCGAGCTCGTTGTCGGCTCGGCCGACGGTCCCTGCTCGAGCTTATAAGCCCCACGGCACAATAGGGCCATGACGCGGATGGGTGATCTTCTGGGACCTGATCCAGTTCGGCTGCCCGGCGACAACGCGGCTGAAGCCGAGCTGGCGGCCGGCGATGATCCTGCAAAGGTGGCCGCCGCACACCCCACGGCATCGGTGGCATGGGCCGCACTCGCCGAGCAGGCGCTGGCCGACGACAAGGTGATCACGGCGTACGCCTACGCCCGCACCGGCTACCACCGCGGGCTCGACCAACTGCGTCGCAACGGCTGGAAGGGCTTTGGGCCCGTTCCGTATTCGCACGAGCCCAACCGGGGGTTCCTGCGGTGTGTGGCGGCGCTGGCGAAGGCGGCCGGCGCGATCGGCGAGACCGACGAGCACGCGCGCTGCCTGGACCTGCTCGACGACTGCGACCCGAGTGCGCGGGCCGAGCTGGGGCTCGGCTAGTTCACGGGCACCGCGTTACCCGGCACTACCAGTCGTTGCTCTCGCAGTTGCAGTCGCCCGCGGCGTCGGGCGGCTCGACCTGCACGGTGGCGTGTCCCAGGCCGCGGGCGGTCAGCACCGCCTTCGCGTCGTCGAGCACCCGCGCGGCATCGGCTCGACTTGTCAGGTGGGCGGTGACCATGTCCTTGCCCGGCACCAGCGTCCAGACATGGAGGTCGTGCACCTCGGTCACGCCGTCGACGGCGCACAGGGCCTTCTTCAGTTCCTCGACGTCGATGTGGCTCGGCGAGGACTCCGAAAGGATGCGCAACGCCGCGCGCGCCAGTGCGATCGCCCGCGGCAACACCCACAGCGCGACGAGGACGGCCACCACCACGTCGGCGTACGGCCAGTGCGTCGTCACCGTGACGATGCCCGCGATCAGCACGCCGATGCTGCCGACCGTGTCGGCGACCACCTCCATGTAGGCGCCCTTGACCGCGAGGCTGCTCTCCGAGTGCGAACGCAGCAACAGCACGACGATGGCGTTGGCCACCAGTCCGGCCGACGCGACGATGATCATCGGCACGCCGGGGATTGCCGGCGCGTGGCCGAGCCGCTCGAACGCCTCGAAGAGGATGAAGCCGGCGACACCGATCAGCAGCGCCGCGTTTGCGACGGCAGTGAACACCTCGGCGCGGTGCCAGCCGTAGGTCCGGGCAGGCGACGCGCTGCCGTGGCGGGCGAGCAACACCGCCGTCAATCCCATGAACAACGCGACAAGGTCGGTGAGCATGTGGCCGGCGTCGGCCAGCAGGGCGATCGAGTTGATGAGCAGCGCGGTCGTCAGCTCGATGGCGAAGAACGCGGTGAGGATGCCCGCGGCGACGAGCATCCGGCTGACACGGGCATCGCCACCGCCGTGGTCGTGGCCCGCACCCATGTTTTCAATCTATGCGCAAAGACGCATATGTCGCAAGCTGTTGCTCTACACCCACGCCGACCAGAACCGGGTGAGGCGAAAGCCGGTTCCGACCAGCCCGTCGGGGATCCCGGACGCCTCGACGAGCCACGCGATGAACGACCAGAAGTACTGATTGAGCGGTGTCCCGATGAATAGCAGCAGAACGATGAAGAAGGCCCACTGCTTCGCCGGTTGCAAAGCACGCTGCGTCTCCGGACTCAGATGCGGTTCCAGCACGCTGTAGCCGTCGAGGCCGGGGACAGGCAGCAGGTTCAGCACGGCGGCGCTCATCTGGAGAAAGCCCATAAACGCGACGCCAGCCCAGAACACCACGTGGTGGTGATCGTAGAACAGCGTCGTCACCCCCAGAAGCACCACTGCGGCAACCACATTCGTCATCGGTCCGGACAGGCTGACCAACGACTTCTGCCACTTCGTCATGAACGACGTCCGAACCCACACCGCGCCGCCGGGCAGCCCGATGCCGCCGATCAGGATGACCACCGCGGGCAACACGATCGACAACACCGGGTTCGCGTACTTGAACGGGTTGAGGGTCAGGTAGCCACGCATCGGGACCTCGTGGTCGCCGAACCGCCACGCGGTGAACGCGTGGGCGAACTCGTGCAGGCTCAGCGACACCACCCAGCCCGCGATGACGAAGACGAACACCGCGATGAAGGCCAGCGGTTTGTAGTCGGAGCCCATCGCCCATGCGATTCCCGCGCCGATCACGGTGGCGGCCACGAAGGCCAGGAAGACGAGGCTTGGTCGCACCGATTGGCGCACCGGACGGATGCTCACCTCACGAAACTACCGGGACCAGTCGCATTCGGTCAGGTCCGCCGACAGTTGCCAGAGCCGCGCCGCAGTGTCCGGATCACGGGTCTTCTTGGCCCGCTTGGTCACGCGTGGCCTACCGAACTGTTTGAACACCGGCGCCAGATACGTGCCCGCGGGCAGGTCTTCCGTCACGCCGATGATGCTCGACTGGGCGGCGGTCTTCGCCGTCTGCGGAAAGTTGCGCGGCCAGCCCAGCTCCCGCGAGAAGCCGATGAGTCCCGTGCTGTATCGGGAGATGTTGGTGTCGGCGCCGCCGGGGTCGACGGCGATCGCGCGCACGCCCCTTCTGGCCAGCTCGTCGGTGAACAGCATGATCGCCAGCTTGGACTGACCGTAGGCGGCCCACTTCGAGTACTTCCTGCTGTGCCAGTTCAGATCCTCGAGGTGCATGCGGCTGAACAAGTGATTCATGCTCGTCACCGAAACCACCCTGTCCTTCACGCGGTCGCCGAGCAGGCAGGTCAAGGCGAAGTGGCCGAGGTAGTTGGTGCCCATATGGGCCTCGAACCCGTCGGCCGTGCGGGTCAGCGGCAGGCCGAGCACGCCGGCGTTGTTCACCAGCACGTCGACGCTTTCCACCGAGTCGGCGAACTTGCGCACGCTGGTCAGGTCGGCCAGATCAAGGTGGGCCACCTCGACATCGCCCGACATCTCGGCGGCGGCCTGTTCGGACTTCGAGACCGTGCGGGCGGCGATCAGGACGCTGTGACCCGCCGCGGCGAGCGCCGCCGCGGTCTCTTTGCCGACACCGCTGTTGCCACCCGTCACGATGATTCGCACGGGCCCTATCTCACCAGCAGCCAGCCTTCGGTGTGACGATAAAACGTAGATCGGCGAACAATTCGCGGCGCCGGCACGCCGTCGCGGACCACCGTCGCACCCGTGGTGCCGAGCTGAGCTGCGCGGCCCGCGACCCAGCGCTTTCGTCCGCCCGTCACCGAAGCGCGAAGTCCCGGCATGCCTTCCGTCGGCTCGACGCGCACGCCGCCGACCTCGCCGTCGAACAGCTGCGTGTCGTCCACGACGGCCTCGCCGTGCAGCGGCGCACCGTTCTCGCCGCGCCATTCGGCGGCGCCGACGATCACCTGGCCGGTTTCGTCGCGGATCAACGGCACCCGTCGGGCCGTGCCGCGGCGCGCGCGTCGGGCGCTGCGCCAACCGGTCGCGTGGCCGACCTCGATGTCGAGCCGGTCGGCCCGGAGCAGCCGGGTCAGCACCGCCGCCAGCTCGACGTCCGAGCCCACCACGATCAACCGGGAGCTACGGCCGATCGCGGCGTCGATGTCGTCGGGTCCGCCGACGTGTTGCACGTCGAGACCGCCGAGCGCACCTGGCAGGCGTCGACCGCCGAACAGCAACACCACGACATCAGTGGTGATCAAGGCCGCTCCTTGCTGGCGCTGGGATAGGGTGGCACACCGGCTGGATCACAATAAGCGGGAGAAATGCCATGCCGGCAATCGTGCTCATCGGCGCCCAGTGGGGCGACGAGGGCAAGGGGAAGGCCACCGATCTGCTCGGTGGACGCGTTCAGTGGGTCGTGCGGTACCAGGGCGGCAACAATGCGGGTCATACCGTCGTGCTGCCGACGGGCGAGAACTTCGCCCTGCACCTGATCCCGTCGGGCATCCTGACGCCCGGCGTCACAAATGTGATCGGCAACGGCGTGGTGGTCGATCCCGGTGTGCTGCTCGACGAGCTGAAGGGACTGCAGGATCGCGGCGTCGACACCGAGCGGCTGCTGATCTCCGCCGACGCGCACCTGTTGATGCCGTACCACGTCGCCATGGACAAGGTCGTCGAGCGGTACGCGGGCAACAAGAAGATCGGCACCACCGGCCGCGGCATCGGCCCGTGCTACCAGGACAAGATCGCGCGCATCGGGATTCGCGTCGCCGACGTGCTCGACGAGGGTCAGCTGGCCCAGAAGATCGAGGCGGCACTCGAATTCAAGAACCAGGTGCTTGTCAAGATCTACAACCGCAAGGCCCTGGTGGCCGACGAGGTGTTGGAGAACCTGCTGACCAAGGCCGAGGGCTTCAAGCACCGCATCGCCGACGCCCGCAGGCTGCTCAACGTCGCACTCGACAACGGCGAGATCGTGCTTCTCGAGGGCTCGCAGGGCACGCTGCTCGATGTCGACCACGGCACCTACCCGTTCGTCACGTCGTCGAACCCGACGGCCGGCGGCGCCGCCGTCGGCTCCGGCATCGGCCCGACCCGCATCACCACGGTGCTGGGAATTCTCAAGGCGTACACCACGAGGGTGGGGTCCGGTCCCTTCCCCACCGAGCTGTTCGACGAGATGGGCGAGTACCTGTCCAAGACCGGCGGCGAGTTCGGCGTGACGACGGGCAGGCGCCGCCGCTGCGGATGGTTCGACTCTGTGATCGCACGCTACGCCACCCGCGTCAACGGCATCACTGACTACTTCCTCACCAAGCTCGACGTGCTGTCCAGCCTGGAGACGGTGCCGATCTGCGTCGGCTACACGGTGAACGGGAAGCGCACCGACGATATGCCGATGACGCAGAGCGACATCGCGATCGCCGAGCCGATCTACGAAGAGATGCCCGGCTGGTGGGAGGACATCTCCGACGCCAGGGAGTTCGACGAGCTGCCCGCCAAGGCGCGCGACTACGTGCTTCGGCTGGAAGAGCTTGCCGGAGCACATGTTTCGTGCATCGGTGTAGGACCGGGCCGAGATCAGACGATCGTCCGCCGCGACATCCTGGCTGACTCGTGACCGATGATCCCCGGCTCGCCGATCCCGATTACGACAAACACGGTGGCTTCCCGAATTTCGAAGCGGCCCAACCCGGCCCGGGGTTCGCCCGGTTCCTGACGGCGATGCGCCGCGCGCAGGATCTGGCGGTGTCGGCCGATCCGGACAAAGAGACATGGGAGCAGGCGGCCGATCGCGCCGAGGAGCTGGTGAAGCTGCTCGGCCCGTTCGAGGCGCCCGAGGGTGTCGGTCCCGCCAACCGGGTGCCATCGCTGCCCGGCTCGGGCAGCCTGCTGATGCCGCCGTACCGGGTGACCAAGTTCGAGCCCGACGGGGTCGAACTGGCCTTGCACTTCAGCCGATTCCACGTGGGCGGCAATTACGCCGTGCACGGCGGCGTGCTGCCGCTAATGTTCGACTCCATGTTCGGCATGTTGATTCACGCCGCCGGTCGCCCGATCAGCCGCACCGGTTTCCTCCATGTCGACTACCGCAAGGTCACCCCCATCGACACGGAGTTGACGATGCGCGGATGGGTCGCGCGGACGGAGGGCCGCAAGGCCTTCGTCAACGCCGAGCTGCGCGACGCCGACGACAACCTGTTGGCCGAGGCCAACGGGCTGATGATTCAGCTTCTCGCGGGCCAGCCATGACACCGCGGCCTCCGCACCCGATGACAACGCCGCGCGCGGCTGCGGTCGCCGGTGTGCTGTTCGCGCTGCTGTTCGGCGCCGTTCTGGTGTTGATCCGGATGGCGCTACCCGAAGGCGCGGAACCCGGCTCGCAGTGGTTGATCGCGGGCGACACCAACCTGAAGATCGCGGCGCACATCATGCCGTTCGCAGGCATCGCGTTTCTGTGGTTCATCGGCGTCGTGCGCGACGGCTTCGGCCGGTTCGAAGACAAGTTCTTTTCAACCGTGTTCATCGGCAGCGGCCTGCTCTTCCTCGCGATGATGTTCGTCGCCGTCGGCGTCGGGGCGGGGCTGGAGGCGATCGCCGGTCACACCATCGATCCGGCTGCTCACACCGAGGTGGCCACATTCGGGCAGATGGTGTTGCTGGCGGTGTCCAAGACCTATGCGATCCGGATGGGCGCGGTGTTCATGATCTCGCTGGCCACGATCTGGCTGCGGACCGGCCTGATGCCGCGTTGGCTGGTCGGCGTGACTTACCTTGTGGCGCTTGCCCTGATCCTGGCCAGCGACATCACGATGTGGCTGACGCTGGCGTTTCCGATCTGGGTGCTGGTGGTCAGCGTGCTGCTGCTCACGCGTGCCGGCGTGATCGACCTCGACGGCGACGGTCCCGAGCAGTCCGTCTAACCTGCGAAAATCCGGCCGATCGGCGCCTACCATCCGGGCATGAACCGCAACATCGACGTCGTGGTCGTCGGGTCCGGCCCCGCCGGCTGCACAACGGCGATCCTGTTGGGGCGCGCCGGCCTCACCGTGGCTCTGCTCGAGGCGCATCGAGACCCCTCGCACTACAAGCGGTTGTGCACGCACAGCATTCGTTCCAGCGCAACGCCCACGCTGCGCAGGCTAGGGCTCGACGCGGTGTTGGACGGCCTCAACGCCGTGCACCACCGGGAGAGCGGATGGTCCAAACGGGGTTGGCTTCATGAGCGCGCCGACGCCATGCACGGCTACAACATTCGCCGCATCACGCTCGATCCGGTGCTACGGGCAACCGCGGCCGAAACGCCTGGCGTCGAATTGGTGATGGGTGCCAAAGTGCGGGAGCTCACTGCCGACGCCGACGGCCGCGTGAGCGGCGTTGTCACCGAGATCGGTGGCGAGCACAGACGATTCGGGAGCCGACTGGTCATCGGCGCCGACGGCTACACCTCGAAAGTCGCCGAACTCGCCGGGCTCCCGGGTCGGGTATCGGCGAACAACCGGTTCGGTTATCAAGCCGGCTATCAGAACGTGGAGTTGCCGCCGGGCTGGACCGGCGCGCTCTGGTTTCAAGAGCCTCGACTCAACGTCAACGCGATCTTCTTTAACAACGACGGCGTTGCCATGCTTGCGGCCTTTGATCTTAAAGACAGATTGGCCGAGTTCAAACGTGATCGCGAGGCCGCGTTGCTCGGATCGTTCGCCAACCTGACTGATGCACCCGATCTGTCCAAGGCCGAGCGGGTGACCAACGTGATCGGCACGACCGACTATCCGAGCATCACGCGTCGGCACATGGTGCGACCGGGAGTGGCACTGGTGGGCGATGCGGCCATGGTCGGTGATCCGTTGAATGGCACCGGCTGTGGTTGGGCTTTTCAATCAGCAGAATGGCTGGCCGACGCCGTAGCCGACCCGCTGAGGTCCGGCGGTGATACGGCTATCGACGCGGGTGCCCGCCAGTACCAGCGCATACACCGCCGGAAATTGCTCCCGCATCAGCTCACCAATATCGCCCTCAGTCAGGCGGCCACCCTCAATCCCTTGATGAGGACGATTTACAGTGCCGCGCCCCACGACCAGAAAGTCGCCGACCGTGTCTTCTCGGTCGCCACCCGCAACTCGTCGCCGCTGAACCTGTTGGATCCATTCCTGCTGACACGCGCGGTGATCGCGAGCCGGAAGACGACGGCTACTCGACAATCTTCAATGCCTGCGACGGGCACATTTTGACCGCTTCACGGGCGCGGTCCTCCTCGTCGCCGGGCACCTCGTCGACGAGCACCACCACGATGCCGTCGTCGTCCTGGTCGAAGAGGCTGTCGGCGACCATCACGCAGTTACCCGCCTGAATGCAGACATCGCGATCGGCTTCGACTTTCATCGGTTCACCATGTCACATCCAGTGACTTCAGCCCGTAGATGAAGTTCCACGTCCGGAACTGCACAGCTTCGAAATCCTCTGCGAGTGCGAGACCGGGGAACCGGCGCAGCAAGGCGGGGAAGGCGATGCGCATCTCCATCCGGGCCAGCGGCGCGCCGAGGCAGTGGTGCACACCGTGCCCGAACGCCAGATGGCCAGGCGCGCTGCGGCGAATGTCGAGAACTTCGGGCGAGTCGATGAAGCCAGGGTCCCTGTTGCCCGACGGCAGCGACGGGAAGACCAGGTTTCCCGCCGGGATCGTCACACCTGCGACCTCGACGTCAGCGGTTGCGATGCGGGGGATCGCGGTCTGCACGATGGACAGCCAGCGCAACAGCTCCTCGACCGCCGGTCCGACGGCGTCCGGGTCGTCGCGCACGGCGGCGAGCTGGTCGGGGTGCCGCAACAGCGCCAGCGTGCCGAGCCCGAGCATGTTCGACGTGGTCTCGTGGCCCGCGAGCAGCAGCAGGCCCGCGACGCCGATGAGCTCGTCGTCGGTGAGCTCGTCGCCGTGTTCGCGGATCAGCATGCCGAGGATGTCCTCGCCCGGCTGGCGCCGCGCACGCGCGACCAGCGTGGTCATGTACGCGCGTCCCTCCCGCTGCAGTTCCAGTCGCTGCGGTATCGGGATGGACAGATCCAGCTGCCGCACGCTGCGCCGCTGGAAGTCCTCGCGGTCGTCGTAGGGCACGCCGAGCAGTTCGCAGATCACCAGCGAAGGAATCGGCAGCGCGAAGTTCTCCACCAAATCCACTGGCGGACCGTGGCTTTCCATCGCGTCGAGTTGCGCGGCGACGATCTCGACGATCCGCGGCTCAAGACGCTTCATCCGCCGGATGGTGAACTCGGGTGTCAGCATTCGGCGCAGCCGCGAGTGGCCGGGAGGGTCGAGTCCCAGCAGGTTGCCCGACCGGGCCGCCGCCGCCTCTTCCTCGGAGGCCTGCGGCACACCCTGCACGGCGAACCCCGGTGGCCGCTCGTTGGAGAAGCGCTCGTGGTCGGACAGCACGTCCTTGATGTCCTCGTGCCTGGTGACCAGATACACCTTCATGCCGAAGGCGTTGGTGAACTCGCACACGCCCTCGGTTTCGCGGATCTCCCGAAGCTCCGCGGTCGGGCTGAACGCATCGCGGCGCATGTGCAGCGGCGGTAATTCAGCTGCTTCGGTCATGACACGACGCTACCCGCGGAAAACGAACTCCTCGATGAGCTTGTTGACCAGCGGCGGGTTTTCGAGGCCCGCGAGGTGTGCGACGCCTTCGAGCACGGCGACCGCCGCATCGGGGATGGCCTCCGCCATTGCGATCGTCTCCTGCAGCGGAAACGTCGCGTCCTCGACCCCGGCGACCACCAGTACCGGCGTCGAGATTTTCGCGAAGAGCGAACGCTGGTCCGGGCGGGCGGGCACCACGCTCTTCACCGCCCAGGATCCGGAGTCGATGTCGGCGGCCTGCACGGTGTCCCGCACGAACGCGACGACGTCGGGGCGGGTGGAAAACGTCGTCGGACCAAGAAACGCCTTGAGCACCGACCTGGTCAGCGGTGGACGAACGCCGCCGAACAGCTTCGCCATGCGCAACAGCAGGCCGTACTCGATCTTCTGCCGCAGGCCCGCCGGTGATGCGGTGCAGTTCATCAGCACCGCGCTGCCGATGCGATCGGGGTACGTCGCGGCGAACGTGCCGCCGATCATGCCGCCCCACGAGTTGCCGACGAAGTGCGTCCGCTCGATCCCGAGCCCGTCGAGCATGTCCACGATGGTGCGCGCGCAATCATCGAAACTGAATGTGGCGGTGAGCTTTTGGCTCTGGCCATGGCCGGGCGGGTCAACAAGGATGACGCGGCAACGGTCGCCGAAGTGGTCGGCCTGGGCAGTCCACATGTCTCCGGTCATCAGGAGGCTCGGCCAGAACATCATGGCCTCGCCTTCACCGCGAGTCTGCACCCCTATCCGCCCCAGCGCGGTGTCGACCATGTGTCTTTCCACCGTTCGAACGGTAGCCCCCCTCGCTGAGGGCCGGCCACCAGATGCCTGGGCCGATGAGCGTGAACAGGGCGGGGATGATGACCGTGCGGACGACGAAGGTGTCCAGCAGGATGCCGAGGCCGACGATGATGCCGATCTGGGTGAGCACTATCAGGGGCAGCACACCGAGCACGCAGAACACCGCGGCAAGCACGATTCCCGCGCTCGTGATGACAGCACCGGTGGCCGACACCGCCCGGATGATGCCCTGCCGCGTGCCGTGGGCAGGTGTCTCCTCGCGGGCACGGGTGACGAGGAAGATCGTGTAGTCGACCCCGAGAGCGACGAGAAACAGGAACGCGAACAGCGGTGCGGTGTTGTCCAGCGCGGGAAACCCGAACAGGTGCACGCTGGCCCAGCCGCCGATGCCCAGCGCGGCAAGGGCGCTGAGCACCGTCACCGCGACCAGGACGAGCGGTGCCAGCGCCGAGCGGAGAAGCACGTAGAGCACGATCAGGACGACGGCCAGGATGGCGGGAACGATGACGCGCCGGTCCCGGCTGGCCGCCGCGCTGGCGTCGCGGGCCTGGGCGTCGGATCCGCCGACCAGTGCGGCCGGATCGGCAGCGTGAACCGAATTTCGCAGTGCGTCAACAGTTCTGAATGCATCGTCGGACGCGGGTGCGGCGCTCAGCACGACAGTCCACTGGCTGTGTCCGTTCGCGGTCCCGGCCGCCGGGTTGACCGACACCACGCCTGGGGTGGCTGCGATGGCGCGTTCTACATCGGCTGCCCTGTCGGTGGAGGTGATGACGCGGGTGGGATCGGTCAGGCCGCTGGGGAAGTGGGCGGCGAGGGTTTGGTATCCGCTCACCGATTCCGCCTGCACCCGGAATTGTTCGGTCTGCGAAAGGCCGATCGGCGTGCCGAGCAGTCCGGTGCACAGCACCGCAAGCCCGGCGATGGCCACGCCAGCGACCCGGCCGGGCCTTCGCGCGACCGCGTCGGCGACGCGGTGCCAAATGCCGCTGTCGGTAACGGGTTTCGCGCCGACCCTCGGAATGAACGGCCAGAACAGCCTGCGGCCGAACAGCCCGAGCAGCTGCGGCAGCACCAAGAGCACGAATACTGCGGCCACGACGAGACCCGATGCCGCCTGCACGCCAAGGCTGCGGGTGCTTGGTGAGGAGGCGAGCACCAGTGTCAGCAGTGCGAGAACGACGGTGGCATTGCTGGCCAATATCGCAGGACCCGCCTGCCGCACGGCCACACGCAGCGCGGCGCGGTGACTCTCGTTGCGGCCCAACTCCTCCCGATAGCGGGAGATGAGCAGCAGGGCATAGTTGGTGCCCGCGCCGAACACCAGCACGCTGGTGATTCCCGACGTCGAGCCGTCCGGTGACATTCCGAGACCCTCGGCGATCGCGCTGCCCAGCACGGCGGCGACGCGATCGGCGAAACCGATCACGGCGAGCGGCACCAACCACAGCACCGGCGACCGGTATGTGACGATCAGCAGCAGCGCCACCACGAACGCGGTCACCGCAAGCAGCGTGATGTTGGCTCCGGAGAACGAGTTCGCGATGTCGGCGCCGAACGCAGGCCCGCCCGTCACCTCGACCCGGAGATCGCCGGGCAGTTCCTTGCCTGCCGATTGGCGCAGCGCCTTGACCGCGTCGCTCAGCGTGAACCCGGACAACCCTGCGTCCAGCGGGACGGTTGCCACCGCGGCCTGACGGTCGTCGGACACCACTACCGGCTGTTGTTCGATCGCGCCGACGTCGGCGGGGGTCAGCGGGGCGCCGTCGCGGCGGGTGACGACGAGGATGGCCGGGACGCGATCGCCCCCGGGAAGCTCGGCGCGCAGCGCGTTCGCCCGTGCCGATTCCGCGCTGATCGGCACGGGGACGGGTGACTGCTGGCTGGAGTCGTCGCCACCGATCAACATCATCAGCGCGCCGGACGCCACGAGCACGGCGAGGGCCACCAACCAGGAGAGCCGACCGGACATTCGCCCAATATTTCAGATACTTAACGTTTAATCAAGTGAACATCAGCGGGCTATGCTGTCGGGGTGCGCAAGACCGATCGGGCCGCACTGGAGTTGCTGATCGCGGCCGACGTCCGCGCGTTGTCGGCCGAGTCCGATCAGATCGGCAGGCATTTCGCAGGACGACATGACCTGGCCCCCAACGACTTTCGCGCCCTCCTGCATGTCATGGTCGCCGAGACGTCGGGAACACCGCTGACGGCGGGGGAGCTGCGGGAGCGGATGGGCGTGTCGGGCGCGGCCATCACCTACCTCGTCGAGCGGATGATCGCGTCGGGCCACTTCCGGCGCGAGTCCGACCCGTCAGATCGGCGCAAGGTGATCCTGCGCGTGGCCGACGACGGGATGAGCGTTGCCCGAGGCTTTTTCACTCCCCTGGCCGAACACAGCCGGCAGGCGCTGTCTTCGTTGCCCGACGACGACCTCGCCTCAGCCCACCGCACCTTCGCCGCGATCATCGATGCGATGCGGGCATTTCGCACCCAACTCGACGACTCGTGATCGCATCGATGAGCAGGCCGGCGCCCACCTCGGCCCCGTCGGTCCGGATCCTGTCCGCAAACGCCGTCGCCCGTGCTCGCCTCCGAGGGTTCAGAGCCACCTCGAGCGCAGCCGACAGCGACTCGACCGTCGGAGTCGAACCATCGTGTGCCGCACCAATATCCAGGTGTGCCACCCGACTGGCCCAGTACGGCTGGTCCGCGATCTGGGGCACCACCACCTGAGGCACACCCGCCACTGTCGCCGTCGTCGTCGTCCCCGCGCCGCCGTGGTGCACGACGGCGGCCACGCGCTTGAACAACGCCTGATGGTTCACCTCGCCGACGGCGAAGCAGTCATCACGGTCGTCGATCAGCGCCAGATCGGCCCACCCGCGGCCCACGACGACGCGGTACCCGTGCGTGCGGATCGCGTCGATGGCCACGCGCGCGACGTTCTCTGGCGCGCGCACGCTGCCCATGCCGACGTACACCGCGGGCCCACCGGCATCCAGGAAGGCCGCCAAATCGGCTGGCAGCGGACGCTTGTCGGGCAGGATCCACGCGCCGGTCTGCACGACGTCGAAGTTTGGCGATCCGGGCCACGGCGCCATGATCGGGTCGGCCGCCAGCCATGGGCGGTCGGTGAACACGTGGTCGCGCACGTTCTGCACCGGTGGCAGGCCCAGCGTCGCCCGATGTGTGTTGAGCGGATCGCGGTACAGCGCATTCACGCGCTCGGCGTCGATGTCCCACAGCACCCGGTTGTCGGTCTCCCCCGGCGGAAACGGCTTGCCGGGCCGCGGCAGCGGCGAGTGGCGCGGCGACGGGATAGGGCACGGGTGCAGCGCCACGAGCACGTATGGGACGCCGCGTGTTTCGGCTATCGTGCGCAGTCCCGCGGGCATCAGACCGGACGCCACGACCGCGTCGCATCCGTCCGCCGCCTTGGCGACGGTGTCGAACTGCATGGCCACCAGCCCGGCCGCCGTCTGCGGCGCGTCGGCGGGTGTGAGTGGCTTGTCGCCGTGCAGCATGTCGCGCAGCGATTTCCCCATCGGGATCAGCGGAACGCCTGCCCGTTCGGAAAGCTCGGCGAAGTCCGGCGGTGCGCACACCCGCGGTTGGACGCCGCGCTCGCTCAGTCGCACGGCGAGCGCCATGATCGGTTCGACGTCGCCGCGCGAACCCCAGGTAGACAACAACACACGCTTCATGGCCAGCGATTTTGCGGTATGACCGGGGTCTTGCCGCAAGACCCCCCATGCGATATACGTTGAAGTGGGAGGGGATACGGCTCCCGGCCCCTGCCTCCATTGCTCCTCACGTTCGCTACGTCCGGTTGAGCGTCGCCTCCTCGAGATCCAGCCCGTGCAACACCGACCGCAGCACTTCGTCGTCGATGTTGCCGCTGTCGCGCTCGGCGATGAACGCCGCCCGTTCGGCGGCCAGCATCTCCAGCCGCAGCCGCCGGAATGCGGACGTCGGGCTCTCGCCGATCTCGTCCTCGTTGCGGCCGAGCCGCTCCCATGCCGAGTTGCGTCGACGAGTGTTCCACGCGCGCAACACTTCTGCGGCGCGCTCGGCTTCCATAGTGTCTGTCTCGGCAAGCAGCTCGTCGAGCCGGTCGGCCGCAGCTGTCGCGGCCTTCTCCTGTGCGGCGGCGGCGGCGATAGCATCGGTGCGCGCCTCGTTGCCCTGCACACCGAACCGGCGGATCAGCCACGGCAGCGTCAGTCCGTGCAGCAGCAGCGTGCCGATCACCACCACGAACGTGAGGAACACGATGTGCGGGCGACCGGGGAACGGTGCACCCGACAGCGTCGTGAGAGGCACCGCGAATGCCGCCGCCAGCGATACCACCCCGCGCATGCCCGCCCACGCGACGATGAAGACCTGTGAGGCCGTTGGCGCCGGTTCGCGTTCCCTGATGCGCGTCGACAGCGCTCTCGGCAGGAATGCGAAGGCGTACACCCACACGATGCGCACCACGATCACGGTGGCCAGCACCGCGATC
>JBKPSU010000111.1:0-11255 GCA_046735135.1 Actinomycetota bacterium | reverse complement strand
GTCGGGCACCGCGACGACGGACGGCATTACTGCCCCGTGGAAGCCGTATAGCCGGTCCACAACCCGCCGTCGAAATAGCGCAACTGGCAACGGTTTTGCGGATCCGGGAACCAGCCCGGCTGCACCGGCGGATAGCGTCCGTAGATGCCTCGCGGGTCGCCGGTGAGGCTCAACCGATGCTCGTATTCGGCGCGGGCGCGAAGGCCTGCGTCGCGGCGCGCGATGATGCGGGCGCGCCTGCGAACGGCGATGGCCAGCCAGGCGAGCCCAATGACGGCGACGAGCGCGTATGAGCCTGTCCACAGCAGCCACACCGTGAACACGGCCGCGGCGCTGCTCATCAGTGGGTGGCGAAGCCAGAATGGGCGGCGAACTTGCTGGTAGAGCACCTCACGATGGTACCCATGGGCGACGGGGCGGGGCCGACGCGTTAGCGTTGGACCATGCAGGCACCGGAAGTGCTTGGCGGCCGCTATGAACTGCGGGGAATTCTGGGCCGCGGTGGCATGGCCGAGGTTCGCGACGGCTGGGACACGCGGCTGGACCGACCCGTCGCGGTCAAGCTGCTGCATCCGGCCTTCAGCGTGCAGCCTGACAACCGTCAACGCTTCGAGACCGAGGCCCGCGCGGCCGCGGGGCTGAATCACCCGCACATCGTGGCGGTGCACGACAGCGGTGAGTTCGCAGGCACGCCGTTCATCGTGATGGAGCGGCTGTCCGGGCGGACGCTGGCCGACGACCTGATGCGCGGTCCGCTGCCGCAGGACCGGGTGCGCTGGATTCTCGATGACTTGCTGTCGGCGCTCACCGCTGCGCATGCGGCAGGCGTCCTGCATCGGGACATCAAGCCCGCCAACATCTTGTTCACCGCGTCCGGCGATCTGAAGCTCGCGGACTTCGGTATTGCGAAAAGCGCAGGAGCGCCCGCCACGATGACTGGGCAGATCGTCGGGACGATGGCTTACCTCAGCGCCGACCGGCTGATGGGTCGGCCCGCGACGGTCGCCGACGATCTGTACGCGGTCGGCGCGGTCGGCTACGAGGCGCTGTCTGGGCGCAAGCCGTTCCCGCAAGAGAACCTCGTCGCGCTGGCGCGGGCGATCGCCGAGGATGTGCCGCCGCCGCTGCTGATGTTGCGCCCCGATGTCGATCCGGGACTCGCCGCGACGATCGAGCAGGCGATGGCCCGCGACCCGCAATGGCGCTTTCCCAGTGCCGAAGCGATGCGATCGGCGTTGTTCAATGCGCCGCAACCGAATTCGACCCGACCGCCTACGCGGGTGCTGGCCGATCCGTTACCGCCGGCTGCCACGATGGCCGTTCCCCCGCCGGTTCGATTCAGCCGGCGTCGCAAGCTTGTTGTGCTGGCTGCGGTGCTCTTGGCAATCGTCCTTGCGGTAGTCCTCGTCGCGGTCGAAGGGACGCCGCCGTCGTCGGCGCCCAAGCCGGCGACCACCAGCACGTCGCTCCCTCCTCCGTCGACGCCATCGGTGATACCGCCGCCGCCTCCGCCACCACCACCGCCGGCGCCGGTCGATCAAGGTCCGCCCGCCAAGAAGAAGGGCCACGGCAACGGCAACAAGAAGGGTGATTAGGCCGACGAACGTCCGGTCATTCGGACGACAAGAACTCTGCCGCTACCGGTTCCAGATCCAGATCCTCTTCGTCGGCGACGTCCATTTCGGCTGGCGAGCCGGTCAGCCTGACGCACATCGCGATCGCGATCAGCAGGCCGCCGGCGGCTGCCGACGAATAAAGCACAGTCGCCGGGACGTGGGTGACGAATGCGGCGATGATCGCGGCGGTGGCGCTCTGCACTACCGCGCTCAGCCCTTGCTCGGCCGCGAGCACGCGGGCCAGATATACCGGGCCCGTCTGTTGTTGCAGCAGTGCCATGGTGATCGGTTTGAGTAGGCCTTCGCCGAGGAAGCCGAGGCCGAGCACGATGGCGACGACGCCGACGCCGAGTCCCGACAGAATGCTGGCCGACAGGTAGCCGAGGCCGTACAGCGCGAGGCCGACGCGGATGGTGTGGATGCTCCGCAGATTCCTGCTCAACACCAACGGCGCGAGTGCGAAGCCGCCGATGAGCAGGCCGAGGCCGCGGGCGACGTAAAGCGTCCCCGTGGCGCTGTCGCCCACCTTGAAGAACTCCTCGGAGTACATGCTCAGCAGCGCCTGCGCGCCGACACCGATGTAGAGCGCCATCCGGATCGCGAACGCCTGCGCGAGCTCACGGTGTCGCACCAGATAGCCCATGCCGGATACGAACTCGCGAAAGAGGCCGTCGCTCCGTGGCAGGTCGTCGCCCCGGAGAGCCGGAATCCTACTGAACACCGCGGCGCTGACAACGAACAGCGCGGCGATGATCAGGAACTCGTCGGTGGGGGCCGAACCGATCTTGCGCTCCGCGATGAACGCGGCGCTCATCACCAGCATCACACACGGCGATACCCGAAGTAAGACGTTGGCGTGCATGAGATCTGCTCGTGCCACGATCAGTGGCAACACCGTGCCCTCGGAGATGATGAACATCGTCGTCGACACGCTATAGAACACATAGATGACAACGACCCAGAAGACCGGAAGCGCCGTCGCCCAGAACATCAGCACCAACGCCAGTCCGGCATTGCAGAACTTGGTGGCGAGGATGACCCGGCGCCGGTCGTAGCGATCCAGGATCCGGCTCGCGAACGGCATCAGGAAGAACGCGGGAAGGAACTGCGCGATCAGGATCAATGCCGCCGCGTCGTCGCTGTGCATCCTCTCGTAGACGACGTCCAGGACCACGATGTTCGACGTCCAGACCGCGAAGTAGGCCAACAGTCCGCTGAGCCACAGCAGCGAGAAATTGCGATGGCGCAGTAACAGTGTCAGGTAGCCGGCCGGCTGGGCGGTCTCACCCACGGGCCGGCCCTCCCGTGAAGAATGAATGCTTGGAGACGTGAGTCGACTCTACGAATACACCCAGCGGCGACCGAAGCATATCGCTTGCGACGGAATGGATTTCGTCGAGAACCTGTGATGTGGCGGGAATCCGGCCGTCGGTGCTGCCGATGAACTCGATCTCGATCTGTGTCAGCGATCGGCCGGCGGGGTCGGTGCAGCGATCGAGGCTGAACTGGAAGCCGTGCCCGTTGGCCAGGGCGATCGGGATCTTGCGCTGCAACTTGGTGAACTCGTTGATTTTGGCCAGCCGATTGGCCGCGATGAACTCGTCGGCTGACATCCTGCGCCCGTCCACGTCGGTCGTGTGTGATGCGCTGGTGTTGCGCAGGATGGCCGAACCATCAGCTCGCGCATCGGCTTTCACCTTCAATGAGCAGCGACCCGAAGCGGTCTCGACGACCGTCGCCGTCGTTCCCGGTCGCGGGCCGTGGCACACGTGGTATCGACGGGTACGGGTGATGATGTGCGGATATGGCAGCAGAAACCGCCAATCGCCCCGCTTGGCAGACAGGAATGCGAAGAGCTTGTCGAAGACCTGTTCGGGACTGCCTGCTGTGACGGCGAATTTGCTTTCGATCTCGGGCAGGTACATATGCGTGTGCATCGGCAGCGAGCCCCGAAGGAGAAAAGTGAAGTAGTTCGCCATCGTGCTGAAGGGCATCCAGTAGCTCGACCCGCGAAGCTGCTCGGCGAGAGCCAGGGAGCCTTCGCGACGCCCTTTCGGGAGCTTGACCTCTACGCGCGGTCCCATGTCGCCGAGCGGTACGAGCTGATGATCCACGATCTTGAAGACCGAACGCGATACGTCGGCCGTGATCCGGTGGGCTTCGTCGCCTGCGTCGCCGATGGCGAAGTGGCGGCGCCGGCTGACCTTGAGCAGATTCGGGCGGCATACCGTGCCGAGCAGGTTCCACACCTCGCTGTCCGGCGAGCTGCTGTCGGGCAGACCGTCAAGGGTGCCGAGGAGCCGCTTCTCATGCCCGCATTTCTTCTCGACGCGCCACGCCAGTGCCTTGATGTCCTCGAGCGATGTCGTGTCTGGGTCGAAATCGGCGTACGCGCGCAGGCGAAGGAAAGGGTCGACTTCCGGCGCACCGCGCCGCGGGTCATAGAAGTAGAGGGTGAGCGTCGCCGGTGTCGGCCGCTTGATCTCGGCGTAGTCACGCTCGATCGCGCCGACCACGGCGGCCATATCCGGGCTGAAGAGGTCGTACTTGAACTCGTTGCGGACAACGGCTTCGCTCCTGAGCCGACTTCGCTCGATGCAGCACGTGTTGGTCACCCCGTCGAACCTCCCGCGACAGTTATCGTTTCGCTTTCCAGCCGGCCCTTCCGGCGTTGGGGATTACGTTCCCGCAGGCAGCGGGCGGTGTCTGTCGGGCGTTCAGGGGACCGACCGGACTATTCGCCATCGGCCAATCGGGGGAGGTCGGGGGTCGTCATCGGATAGATTCCCGATCGAGATCCCGCTCGCGCAAAGGAGCGCATCATGGCAGCTCGGGGTTCGGTTCTGGTGACAGGCGCATACGGGCTGGTCGGAAGGCCGGTCGTGAAGAGACTCGTCGCGGACGGATTCACCGTGATCGCCACGGCGCACCGCGCCACGAAACCGTCGCTGCCCAGCGAGGTCGAGGTGCGTTCAGTCGATCTGGCGAAACCGGATCAGATCAGGTCACTGCTCGCCGAGGTGTCGCCCTCGGCCATCATTCATCTGGCGGCGGTCATTCCTCCGCTCTGCTATGCCAACCGCGCCCTGGCCCGGGCGGTGAACGTCGACGCCACCGCCGCGTTGGTGGCGGCCGCGGAGGCGCAGCCGTCGCCGCCCCGCTTCGTGCATGCGTCGAGCATGGCGGTGTACGGCAGCAGGAACCCGCACCGGTCCGCCGAACTGATGACCGTCGATACCCCGCTGCTGGCGTCGGATCTGTACAGCTGTCACAAGATCCTGGCCGAAAACATTGTCCGCTCGTCGGAGTTGGAGTGGTCGATCCTTCGGCTCGGCGGCGTCATCACTCACGAGCCGCTCGTCGACTACGGCAACTTCGACGCCTTCTATTTCGGTGCATTGCTGCCCGACGACAACCGGTGTCAGACCGTTGATTCCCGCGATGTCGCCGCGGCGTTCTCGGCCGCGGTCACCACCGAAGCCGTGCGCGAGATCTTCTTGATCGGGGGTGACGAGTCCCATAGACGGTTGCAGGGTGAAGTGGCGCATGCGAATACCGACTCGATGGGAGTCGGCGCCCTGTTGTTCGCCGGCCGTAACGGGAATCCAGACAGCGACGGCGACTGGTATCCGCTGCACTGGATGGACACCGCGCGCTCCCAGCAGGTGTTGTCCTTCCAGCGACATTCCTTTTCGGAGGCCTACGACGAGATCCGCATTAGAGCGGGCTGGAAGCGTCGTCCGCTGCGCATGGCGGCTCCGGCACTCGCACCACTGGTGCGCCGCCGAGGACCGTATTACAAACAGCCCGGCCAGTATGCGGACCCGTGGGGCAGGATCCGGGACAAGTGGGGCGATCCTGGGCCCGACGCAGAAGCGCCGTTAGGCCCAGCCGCCGGACATGTAGGTGGGTGACGTCGTCGTCGTGCTCGCGGGTGCCGGTGCCGCCACAGACGACGGATCGCCGGTGTCCCAGTTCTGGGACGTCTCCACCGCGGCGAAAACCAGCGCCGTCAGGGCGATTACGCCAGCCACACCGGCCGCCACCGCGACCAGTGGGCGCCGGTCCTGTGATTCGTAAGCCATGCACACCGGATGCTAGAGCGATGCGATCGGGCGCATAAGCCCACAGTGGCCGGTCAGCTGAGATTTACAGCAAATCAGCAGACTCGCCGTGAATCCCACAGCGAGTCAGGGTGATCCACAAAGGCTGTGTTCACATGCTTTCTGCCACAGTGTAATTCGTTGTACAAATTCGCGATCTGGGCGCCGGTTCTCAGCGGACGCATTGACTGTCGTAGGGCATTGGGGTGGGCCGCAATAGCGGTTTCGCCGGCGACAACCGCCTTCCGGGGGCTACAGTCAGCGAACTCCGCGCTGTCGGAAAGGAGCGCACCGTGAACGCTCGTGTTCTCGTCACCGGCGCCTACGGCCGGGTCGGCAGGGCGGTGGTGCAGCGCCTTCTGACAGACAAGTTTCAGGTGGTCGTCACGGCGCACCGAAACGTGGATCCCCCGATGCCCGCTGAAGTAGATGTGCGTGCCGTCGATCTGACGGAAACTCATCAGGTCAAGACTCTCGTCGACGATGTGTCGCCGTCGGCAATAGTTCACTTGGCAGCGGCCATCCCGCCACGCTGCTACGCCGACCGTTCGACGGCTCGTGCGGTCAACGTTGATGTCACCGCCGCCCTGGTGCGCGCCGCGTCGGAACAGCCGTCCCCACCTCGTTTCGTGCACGCGTCGACGGGGGCGGTGCACGGCGTCCGGAACCCGCACCGGGCCGGCGACCCGGTGACACCCGAGTCGCCGCTCGCACCGGTGGACCTATACGGATGTCACAAAGCCTTGGCCGAAAACATCGTTCGCTCATCGGATTTGGACTGGTCGATTCTCCGGCTCAGCAGCGTGATCGCGATGGATCCGCTTGCCAATCTCCGGTTCTCCGATGCGTTCTATTTCCGTGCGCTGGTGCCCGAAGACACCCGGGTCCACACCGTCGACCCCCGCGATGTGGCCACGGCGTTTGCGCGAGCGCTCACCACTGATGCTGTTCGCGAGGTGTTCATGATCGCCGGCGACGAGTCCCACAAGCGGGTGTGGGGCGAATTCGTGCGGACGAACGCCGAGACGATGGGACTTGCCGCAGCGATGTTTCCGAGCCGTCCGGGCAATCCGGACGAGGACGGGGACTGGTATCCCTTGGGCTGGCTGGACACCACCCGCTCACAGGCGGTCTTGTCCTTTCAAGAACACTCCTGCGCCGACACCTATGCCGAAATCCGAGCCCGCACGGGCTGGCGGTCGCGGCCGCTACGGATCGCCGCACCCCCGTTTGGCCTTCTCATGCGGCGTCGGGCTCCGTATTACCACCAGCCCGGTCGTTACGCCGACCCCTGGGGAGCTATCCGGAAGAAGTGGGGCGATCCAACACCGGACGCCTTGACCGTCTGAGGCGGGGCCGTGAAGCCCCGCGATGCACGCGAATTCATAGGGAAACACCCTATTTTTCTGTGAACCTTCTGAACCTAACGTTTGGCGGAGGAGATGACTCTGCCGACGAAACCCACAATCGGTGGTGCGCGAAAGCGCACGGCCGTAACGGGAAGGGAAGACATGACCACAATGCATTTGCCGATCGCCGTCGCAGCCGTGAGTGCGATCGCCGCGAGCGGTGCACTCGCCATGCCCGCCATAGTGCAGGCCCACCCGCGTGTGCCCCTGCCCCTTGCCCCGCCATGTTCTGCGGGCTATCAGTTTCCCGGGGGAGCGATGACGATTCTTTATCCAGACGCGGCCGCCGGCACCAAGACCGAGTTCTCGCTCAACCTTCCAAGCCCCAATGTCGATACAGCGGCGGTGACCCGCTATCCCCAGGGTGGGGACATGAATGGGTCGGTGACCGGCAAAGTCACGGGTAACACGGTCAACCTGAAGGTGAACCGGGACGGCTACAGTGCGTTGACTCTCACTGGCTCGATTGCTCCCGACGGCAGAGGACACGGCACGCTCCCGTTCGGCGACGGAAAACAAAGGTGGGACTCGCTCGAATCGTTCGATTGCCTCCCCGAGCCGGCGCCGGACAAGGTGGGACCGTCGCCGAAACCGGTGGGAGATAATCCGGCACCGCCGCCGGGAGGACAGTCGTCGCAGGGGCCGAATGACCTAGCGCCTGATCAACCGGTCGCTGTCACCGACGCGATCAGGCTGTCCTTCGGTCCACCGACATTCACCAGTATCACTGCAACGGTGACGAACTCGTCGGAGTTGAAGGCGACATGCACTTATGACGCATCTCCATCGGATACCCATCGCGACTTCACGGTTCCGCCGAAGGGCAGCACAAACCTCACCTTCAACGGTTTGAGCCTGGGAGCCACCTACCACGCGGTGGTCTCCTGCCACGACGCCAGCGGCCAGCAGCCGCAGGAGATTGGCCACGCGGAAACCGATGTGACGTTCTAGTTCGCCGAGCTTTCGCCGGGTCGGAGGGTACCTGGGTGGTGCATGAACTGCGTTCAACGCCATGCTGCATGGTGGGCCGTCAAACTGGTCATCGAAGATCCCTTGTCCGAGGAGACCAGACCCCATGCAGACACAACCGCTCGGTGAAACCGGACTCGACGTCGCGCCCATTGCCCTCGGTACGGGTTCGATTGGTGAAATGTTCGGTCCTGCCACGACCGACGAGGCCGTCAAAGTCGTGCACCGCGCAATCGATATGGGCGTCAATGTCATTGACACTTCTGTGCACTACGGAAGCGCCGAGGAACGACTCGGCATCGCTCTGGCGGATCGTCGGGACCGAATCATCCTTGCCACCAAGGCCGGCCGATTCGGCCTCGACGACTTCGATTTCTCGCCGCACCGGTTGCGCGCCAGCCTGGAGCAGAGTCTGCGTCGCATGCGCACCGACCACGTCGACATCTTTCAGCTGCACAGCATCGAATGGGTTCCACTCGGCTCCGTGTTTGAGGATGGCCTCGCCACCCTTCACCAGTTAAAAGACGAAGGTAAGACACGGTTCATTGGGATGACGGGCTATCCCCTCAAGACCATCGAACAGGTTATTCAACGGCCCGGTATCGACGTCATCCTGACCTACGCGCACGGCACGCTACTCGACAACTCGTTGGCCGAACGCGTCCTGCCGATGGCTGACCGGCATGGCGTCGGGGTCATGAACGCCGCAGCGGTCTCGCTTGGACTGTTGACCCCTGGCGGCAGCAACATGCAAATCGAGCACCCCGCCACACCGGCCATCCGCGACAGCGCGGCGCGTATGCGCGCCCTCGCCGACGAGCGCGGTCTCGATATCGCTTTCCTTGCCAATCAGTACGCCGTGTGGCGCTCGGGTGCGCCGACAACTGTCGTCGGCACCGCGAAGGTAAGGAACCTCGAGGCGGCGATCCGAGCCGCCGAGACGCCTCTCGATCCTGACCTCGAACGCGAGTTCGTGGCTCTGCGCCCCGCCCCGGAAGAACGGCAGTGGTCCAGCGGGCTCCCGGAGAACAACTGACGGCTGACGGAGCCTTGGTTGTCGCGTAGCGGGACCATGTGCTTCGGGCGTCGGCAACGTCGCCCACAGGCTGGCGAGAATCATCACGAGCTGTGGCGTCGCCGGCAGACAAACCGCACCGCCTCGGAGCAGTGCCCTTAGGACTCGAACCTAGGACCTGCGGATTAACAGCTGACTATTCCGGCTACGTCGTCTGGGTGCTCAAACATTGGGTGGCGCAACAAGTCAGACCAGCGGGAACATATTGCCGACGAACTTGCTCGAAGTCGGGCGCGGCTGCGCGACTGTGTTGAAGGTGACCAGGTGGTCGGTCTCCGCGCAATGGCTCGTGCCCGCTTCGGCCTTCACCAATGCGAAGCCAAGAAACACGAGTTGGATCGGATGATCAGCGCGCTCGATCGTCGCTTCTCGGTGTTGTGGTCGCGCGAAAGCTAGCCGCCGATCCGCGTGGCCGCTCCCTTCGCATCCGGTCCCTACGACGACACGAAGTCGCGATTGGGCGGCGCTCAATCCATGAATCGCTGCGATGACCGCCGCGGCGATGATGTCCGAGAGCGGCGCTATGAGCCTGCCGCGTGCTCGCGATTAAAGGCGTCATATGCTGCCGCGATGCAGTCGGCCTCGGCATCCGGATGGTCATATGCAACGACGTCGATGGCCGCACGAGTCGCTGTCCCCAGACCGCAACAGCCCGACGTGGCGCGTCCGCGAGTGAGGGCGAGGTTGAGCAACCGCTGAAACGTCGCACGAAGCTCTTCCGGTGCGGGTTCGGATACCACCGGTCCCAGGCTAGGCGCGCAGGCTGACCATGAGGCGTAAACGAATCAGCCTTTGCATTGCGTTTACATGCTCGTCAAAACGTCTCGCTCGGCGCCACTTGCGCCGCCAATTTAACCGCCGCGGGTGACGAGCCGTCGAGCTGCGCCAACTCTTGGCGGGCACCACGCTCCACAAACAGCGGCACGAAGTCACGCACAGGTCGTCCATCAAACCTTGCGTGGTTGTGGTGAACCACTGTCGTGACCGTATCCGGCGGCATACTCGGGTAGCTCTGCGTGAGCCGATCCACCACCTGCTGAATAGCCGTCCATTCGCTTGACTCGACCATCAGCAGATGTTCGCACCACGTTCACCTATCGTCAACGAACACCCCGCGGGGTGGAAGGCTGCTCTCGCCCGTCCTGGCTAGCGGCTGGCGTGCCCGCTTGCGGGCACCGCGCAAGTCGTGGGAAGCACGAACGACACCGCCACGGCCAGCGACATCACCAGCGCGCGACCGTTATTGGTGGTGGGCAGGGCTGCTCCGGGGTGTGGCCCGCAATCTCCATCAAATCTCCACGTGGCCTCCAAGCGCGGACCTGCCCCCTGGAGGCAGCATCATGTCGCACTTAAGGCCACACGGTGGCCTACCACCAACAGGAGAAACCAATGAACACCATCAACACCACCCGCAGCCTGAAGCGGATCATTGCCGGGGCGCTGCTATCAGGCGGCATTGCGGCAGCCGGTCTCGGGCTGGCCTCAGGTACCGCCCAGGCCAACAACTGGATTCACTGGTGCCCGGGCGCCGACCCCGTCGGCGGCGTCGGCGTCGCGTATCAGATTGAGAACTGGGACTACAACGTCTGCCACGACTACACACACGCCAACGGTGGCATCGTCGACCAGAGTGGTTTCCACAACTACACAATTCCTGCCGAGCCGGGGCACCGGCCACCGTTCAATTGCGGCCTGTTCTTCTGCGTCGACCCCGGGCACTAGAAACCGTCGCGTCAGTAAGGTGGCGGCCCGCGCCGTTATGGGGCTTCGGATAGGAGTTTCCATGCTCTCGACGCGCCGAGGTCGTCCGGCGCTTCAATCCTGCCCATCAACGGCGCAACGTCATCATCGCGTTGAGACGCTAACCCGGTCCCCGAGCCACCGACGCAGCATGTGCCGGACTGCAATCAGATCCGGTTTCTGACGTCGATCCGGTAGGGGGTGGCGCATACTTACCTCCCTCACCGCGAGGAGCTGGGCCGTGGATGCAAGCGAGGAGTTTTGTGCAGAGGAGCCGTACTCATTGCCACGTAACGGATCTATAGCATCAAGATCAAACGGTACTTGCGTACCAGTCCTCTGT
>JBKPSU010000110.1:0-17851 GCA_046735135.1 Actinomycetota bacterium | reverse complement strand
GGCCCCCGCAATGCCCAGCTACTCGACGTCGCAATCGGCGCGGCGCTGATGCGGGTCAACAGGCTCGCCTTCGCCGGGGGAAAGCCCCACCATGCGCTCTCGATCCTGTTGTCGCCGAACCGAAGTCGGATACTGCTGGCTCAGACGGGCGCCGAACTCGACGCGGGTGACGGGTTGTCGATCGCTCACGACGTGCGAGGGCCCGAGGGCCACTAACAACACGAATCACCGCGCAACGCGTTTCGGCCCTCTCGCACCGCGATCGCCGCGATGGCCAACGCAGCCACGGGATCGGCCCAAGACCACCCGACCAGCGCGTTGAGCAGCAGGCCCGTCAACAGCGCCGCCGACAGGTACGTGCACAGCAGCGTCTGCTTCGAATCCGCAACGGCCGACGTCGATCCCAGCTCGCGGCCCGCGCGTCGCTGTGCCACGGAAAGCACCGGCATGACGATGAGGCTCGCGGTCGCGAGCGCGATGCCGATCCCCGACGGCCGCGCCTCGCCAAGGCCAAGCAGTGACAGCGCGGCATCGATGGTGACGTATGCGGCGAGCGCGAAAAACGAGAAGGCGATGAACCGAAGCGCGGCCTTCTCCCGCGTCTCCGGGTCCTTAGCTGAGAACTGCCATGCGACGGCGGCCGCCGATGACACCTCGATAACCGAATCCAAACCGAACCCGACCAACGCCGTGGACGACACGCGAGTGCCCTCCGCCAACGCGACGATCGCCTCGACGACGTTGTAGGTGATCGTCGCGGCGACCAGCAGTCGGATGCGGCGGGCGAGCCCGTCGCGCCGGGACCGGGCGGGCGCAGTCATCAGCAGCAGGCGTCGGCTTCGGCGACGGAACAGCAGGCGGGATCGACGGTGAGCACGAGACCGATCAGGTCGTCGAGCGCGCGACCGATCCGCTCGTCGGCGAGCCGATAGCAGCTGCGCCTGCCTTCGGGTTCGGCGATCACCAGCCCGCAGCCGCGCAGGCAGGCCAGATGGTTGGACAGGATCTGGCGCGTCACCCCGATTTTCTCGGCGAGGTCGGAGGGATAGCCGGGCGCATCGCGCAGCATCAGCAAGATCTCGGCGCGGGTCGGGTCGGACAGCGCGCAGCCAAACCGCGACAGCGCGTCGCTATGAGTCACCGTCTGCATACATCGAATAGTACAGCCAGTTCTGTACTATCCGATGGTGATTTCGGCGTGATTTGGTAGCGGTGAGCGCAACTGATCACGCCGAAATCACTCAGAGGCGGCCGCTCGTCCGCAGCTCGGGGTGCACCCACTCGGGGGACCTGCGCTCCTTGAACGCGTGGTAGCCCTCCAACGCTTCGGGCGAGGAGTAGCTGGCCTGCATGCCGATTCGGTCGAAGAGGCCGAGGTAGTTGTCCAGGCTCGACTTCACGATGCTGCGTGCCGCGGGTGCGGTCCGGCAGCACTGCGCTAGTACGTCACGGGCCGTGTCGAGCAACTCGTCGTGCGCGACGACGCGGGCCACCATGCCCCACTCCTGCGCCTCTGCCGCCGACAACGTCCGCCCCGTGAACATCAGGTCGCGAGTGCGCACCGGCCCGATCAGCCGCGCCAGCATCTGGCTGTAATACGTGTCCGCGATGCCGCGCAGCAGTTCGGGCACCCGGAACGTGGCCCGGTCGCTGACGACTGTCATGTCGCTGCACAGCGCGATCTGCAGCCCGCCGCCCTGACACAGCCCGTTGACCGCCGACACCACCGGCTTGACGGACTGTCGCAGCGTCTCGAACGGTGTCACATCCATGCCGAGCGCCGACCCGAACGTCAGCCAGTTGTCGCTGCCGTCGCCGCCGCTCATATCGCCGCCGGGTGCGAAGACGTCGCCGGTGCCGGTGATCAGCAGGCCTGCGAGATCGGGGTCGGCGTCGACGTGGCGGATGGCATAGCGGATGCCGAAGTACATCGCGGGCGTCATCGCATTGCGCGCCTCCGGTCGGTCCAGCGTGCACACACCGAACGGCCCCTCGCGCGTGAAACGCAGGTACGGCGTGCCGAGCCAGTCGCCTTCCGGTGGCCGCGACGCGTCAGTCATCGTCATAGTTGCCTTTCTCCAGCCCTGCGATCGATGACGGCGTCGTCGATGGCTTCGGCGTACGGCGCACAGTCGCCGGCCCCTGGCACGAGCGTCGACAACGCCCCCGCCGCACAGGCGCGGCGCAGCGCTTCTTCGTGGCCGGCACGCCAGCACGCCGCCAGCACCCCGGCGAAGACATCGCCTGCGCCGGTGGTGTCGACCGCTTCGACAGCGGGTGCGCGCACGTCGAACCGCTCGTCCTCACCGAGATAGCTGGCGCCGCGACGGCCGCGGGTGATCACGAGATTGGGAACCGGCCAGTGCCATTCGCGCGCCTCGGCCTCGTTGACGACGACGACGTCGGCGAGCTCCGACAGCGCGAGCAGATCGTGCGGTTTCGCCCCTGCGGGCGACGCGTTCACGATCACCACCGCCCCCGCGTCGCGGGCAACCTGAGCTGCCGCGACGGCGGTGGGAATCGGTATCTCCAGCTGCATCAGCACGACGTCGCTGTCGGCGATCACCGCCTGCACGGCGGCGGAGGCCACGCTCAGATGCGCGTTCGCGCCCGGCGCGACCACGATGGTGTTCTCCGCGGCGGCGTCGACGATGATCGCCGCCGACCCGCTCGACCCTTGCACGTTGACCACCCCGTCCAACCCGACTTCGTTGTCGCGCAGATGGGCGCGCAGCCGTTCGGCCGCAGAGTCGGTGCCGAGCGCGGCGACGAGTTGCACTCTGGCACCGGCCCGCGCGGCCGCCACCGCCTGATTGCCGCCCTTGCCGCCTGGCGCCGACGACAGCGATGACGCGAGAACCGTCTGCCCGGGCCGCGGCAGCGCATCGACGGTGAACGTGAGGTCGGCATTGACACTGCCCAATACGCAGACCCGCGGCGCCATAGCTGTTCACGCTAGTCCACCGTGAGCAGGCTGACACCTGTCGAGGCCTGCGGACAGGTCCGATACGCTGGGTCGATGAGTGTGCAGGCGCCTTCGCATGCCGACTTGCGTCAGCAGGTCCACGACGCCGCCCGCCGGGCCCGCGTCGCTGCGCGCGAACTGGCGACGCTGAGCACCGCCGCCAAGAACTCCGCACTGCACGCCGCGGCGGACAACGTGCTGCGCGAAGCCGCCAAGGTCATCGAGGCGAACAACGAAGATCTGAAGGCCGCCAAGGCTGCAGGCACGCCCGAGGCGATGCTGGATCGGCTGGCGCTCAACCCGCAGCGGATCGACGGCATCGCCGCCGGGCTGCGTCAGGTGGCCGGCCTGCCCGACCCAATCGGTGAGGTGCTGCGCGGGCAGACGCTGCCCAACGGGCTTCAGCTGCGTCAGCAGCGGGTGCCGATGGGCGTCATCGGCATGGTGTACGAAGGCAGGCCGAATGTGACGGTCGACGCGTTCGGTCTGACGCTGAAGGCGGGCAGCGCCGTGCTGCTGCGGGGCAGTTCATCGGCGGCGCGGTCGAACAAGGCGCTCGTCACCGCGTTGCGCGACGCACTGTCGCTGGAGAATCGCAACCCCGATGCCGTCCAGCTGCTGCCCGCCGACGATCGCGCCAGCGTCACTCATCTGATCCAGGCCCGCGGTCTGGTCGACGTGGTGATTCCGCGTGGGGGTGCGGGTCTGATCGAGGCGGTGGTCCGCGACGCGCAGGTGCCCACCATCGAGACCGGTGTCGGCAATTGCCATGTCTACGTTCATGAGTCGGCCGACCTCGACGTGGCCGAACGCATCCTGCTCAACGCCAAGACCCGCCGTCCCAGCGTCTGCAATGCCGCCGAGTCGGTGTTGGTCGACAAGGCCATCGCCGATGGTGCGGTGCCGCGGCTGACCAAGGCGCTTGTCGACGCGGGTGTGACGGTGCACGCCGACCCCTCCGAAGAGGAGTTGCGCGCCGAGTTCTTGTCGATGGACATCGCGTTGGCCGTGGTGGACGGCGTCGACGCCGCGATCGCCCACGTCAACGAATATGGCAGTGGCCACACCGAGGCCATTGTCACGACGGATCTCGCTGTTGCACAACGGTTCACCGATCAGGTGGATGCCGCAGCGGTGATGGTGAACGCTTCGACGGCGTTCACCGACGGCGAGCAGTTCGGCTTCGGAGCCGAGATCGGCATCTCCACGCAGAAGCTGCACGCCCGCGGACCGATGGGTCTGCCGGAATTGACCTCGACCAAATGGATTGTGTGGGGAGACGGTCACACCCGCCCTGCCTGATTAGGAGAACGATGAGCGTCCCCGCACGCCCGGCGCCGCTGTTCGCCGACATCGACGATGTCGCGCGGCGGCTTGCCGAGACAGGCTATCTGCCCGATACCGCAACGGCCACAGCGGTCTTCCTCGCCGACCGGCTTGGCAAGCCGTTGTTGGTCGAGGGCCCGGCGGGCGTCGGCAAGACCGAACTGGCCCGCGCGGTCGCACAGGCCACCGGCTCCGGGTTGGTTCGGTTGCAGTGTTACGAAGGCGTCGACGAGGCTCGCGCGCTCTACGAGTGGAACCACGCCAAGCAGATCTTGCGCATCCAGGCCGGGCACGGTGACTGGGAGCAGACGAAGACCGACGTGTTCTCCGAAGAGTTCCTGCTGACGCGTCCGCTGCTGACGGCCATCCGCAGGAGCGAGCCCACCGTCCTGCTGATCGACGAGACCGACAAGGCCGACATCGAGATCGAGGGCCTGCTGCTCGAGGTGCTGTCCGACTTCGCCGTCACCGTGCCGGAACTCGGCACGATCACCGCCGAGCGCGCACCGTTCGTGCTGCTGACATCGAATGCCACCCGGGAGCTGTCGGAGGCGCTCAAGCGGCGGTGCCTGTTCCTGCACATCGACTTCCCCGATCCCGACCTCGAACGCCGCATCCTGCTGTCGCGCGTGCCGGAACTGCCCGACCACCTGGCCGAGGAGCTCGTGCGCATCATCGGTGTACTGCGCGGCATGCAGCTCAAGAAGCTGCCGTCGGTCGCCGAGACGATCGACTGGGGCCGAACGATTTTGGCGCTGGGCATGGACACCATCGACGACGAGATGATCGCCGCCACGCTGGGTGTGGTGCTGAAGCACCAGTCCGATCAGATCAAGGCGAGCGGCGAGCTCCGCCTCAACTAGGAGCGCACTGATGGCCGTTCGTCGCACCCGCCCGCCGCAGCCGTTGGCCCCCCACGGGATCCCCGGCCACCTGGTGGAGTTCGTCGAAGCCCTGCGCGGCCAGGGCATTTCGGTGGGACCGTCGGAGACCGTCGATGCGGGTCGGGTGATGGGGGTGCTGGGTCTCGGCGACCGCGAGGCGCTTCGTGAAGGTATCGCGTGCGCGGTGCTGCGTCGTGCCGACCACCGTGATACCTACGACGCGATGTTCGACCTGTACTTTCCGGCGGCGTTGGGCGCCAGGACCGTTCTCGATGAGGACTCGGATGCCGATGGCCTGCCGCCGGAGGATGTCGAGGCGATGCGGCAGATGCTGCTCGAGCTGCTCGCCGACAACGAAGAGCTGGCCAACCTGGACGAGCGGTTGGCGGCGATGATCGCGCAGATCGTCGAGGCCTACGGCCGCTACAACTCGAGCCGCGGCCCGTCGTACTCGTCGTACCAGGCGCTCAAGGCGATGAACCTCGACGACCTCGAGGGCAGGCTGCTGGCGGGTCTGCTTGCGCCGTACGGCGACGAGCCGACGCCGACGCAGGAGCAGATCGCTAAAGCCCTTGCCTCCCAGCGTATTGCGCAGCTGCGCAAGATGGTCGAGGGGGAGACGAAGCGTCGGACCGCCGAGCAGCTCGGCCGCGACCACGTGCAAATGTACGGCGTGCCACAGCTGGCTGAGAACGTCGAGTTCCTGCGCGCGTCCGGTGAACAGCTGCGCCAGATGCGACGGGTGGTGGCTCCGCTGGCGCGCACGCTGGCGACCCGGCTGGCGGCGCGGCGGCGGAGATCGCGCGCAGGCGAGATCGATCTGCGCAAAACGCTTCGCAAGTCCATGTCGACGGGCGGCGTGCCGATCGACGTCGTGTTGAAGAAACCGCATCCGGCGCGACCGGAGCTGGTGGTGTTGTGCGACGTATCCGGCTCGGTCGCCGGGTTCAGCCACTTCACCCTGCTGCTGGTGCATGCGCTGCGGCAACAGTTCTCCCGCGTCCGCGTGTTCGCATTCATCGACACCACCGACGAGGTGACCGAGCTGTTCGGCCCCGACGCAGACCTCGCCGTGGCCGTGCAGCGCATCACCAGGGAAGCCGGTGTGTACACCCGCGACGGGCATTCCGACTACGGCCACGCGTTCGTCTCGTTCCTCGACAAGTACCCGAACGTGTTGTCGCCGCGCAGTTCGCTACTGGTGCTGGGCGACGGGCGAAACAATTACCGCAATCCGGAGACCGAACTGCTCGAGCACATGGTGAATGCCAGTAGGCACGCGCACTGGCTGAACCCCGAGCCCAAGCACCTGTGGGGCAGCGGCGATTCGGCGGTGCCGCGCTACGAGGACATCATTCCCATGCACGAATGCCGTTCGGCCAAACAGCTGGCGGGCGTCATCGACGCCCTATTGCCCGTGTAAACCGCTTCATATCTGTTGCGTTTGTTGCGGCGAATCGCGAGATAACGCCGCAACAAACGCCACAAATGGTGACCGGTCAAGCGAAGGACACCGTGACGTCGCCGCCCGCGGGGTCGGCCTTCGCTACCAGCGACCACGGTGCCCGATACACCCGGCCGGGCGCGGCAGGCCACGGCGTGCGCTTGGTCGCTAGAGTCCTACCGTCCTGAACCGCCCGCAGCTTCGGAAGCCGACGATACTCGTCGACCCAGAACAACAGGTCACCCCTGGCCGCTACGCCCCCTTCGGGCGAAACCAGCTGCGGGGCAACCCATCTGAACGGGCCGTCGGTGCGAATGCGGGTGCCCTTGGGCGTCTCATCCTGATGCTCGAGCCAGCCGGTGACCGCCGCTTCTACGTGGCGGCCGTCGAGCGCCGCCCCGTCGGCGGTGTCGACAGGATGCAACAAATTGCCGACGGCGAAAACCCCTGCGCTGCTGGTGCGCAGGCCCGCATCGACAACGGGGCCGCGGGTCGCCGCGTCCATCGCCAATCCGCCGGTACGGGCGATTTCGTGGTCGGGGATCCAGTCGCCTGTGAACACCACCGTGTCACACTCGACGGTGGTGCGCTTGCCGGTTTCGATATTCTCGACGACCGCGCGCCGGACTCTGTCCTTGCCTTCGATGCCGACCACCCGGCTGCGGGTGAACATCGGACCGTCCATCAGGAACCGGCCCGGGATCCGAAAGGCCGCATACGCCTCTGAGCGCGGATAACCGCTGACCATTCCGACCGTGGCGCAACCGGATTCGCGCAAGGTCAGCACCGCCGACCAGCTGACCAGCTCGGCGCCGACGATCAACCCGCGGCTGCCGACCTTCGCATGGTGAAGGTGCACGAGGTTCTGCAACTGGCCGGTGGTGAAGACGCCGTCGGGCCGGTCACCGGGAACCAACCGTGCAGGACGCGGCCGCTCGCGCGCCCCCGTGGCCAGCACCACCGCGTCGGCGGTGACGGTCCGCAGTCCTCGCGGCGATGTGATGCGCAATGCACGATCGCCCGCCCAGCCGGTGACCATTGCCTCGGTCTCCAGCGCGGCGCCCGCATCCTGCGCCATCGCCGTCAGACGCCTGGCGTATGCCGGGCCGGAGACGAAGCGTTTGAGATCCCGCATGCCGTAGCCGAGATGTTCGCTGTGGCGGGGGATTCCGCCTGTCTCGGCTTCGCGTTCGATGACGAGGACCTCGCCGTCGACCTTGCCTCCCAGTGCTGCGGCGGCGGTCAGACCCGACGGTCCACCTCCGACGATCGCAACGGCGACATGCTGATCGGTCATCGAGACTCGCCGCGCGCGTCGAGAAGCGCCTTGGTGTGCGCGCCGCAGTAGAAGCCCTGACAGCGCCCGTTCATCACCCGGGTGCGGCGCCGCAACCCGTCGAGATCGGCAGGCGGGATGAGGGATTGGAACGCGTCGCGGATCTCGCCCGCCGTCACCCGCTCGCAGAAGCAGACGATGCGGCCGTATTCGGGGTCGACGGCGATGCGATCGGCGTCCTGAAACGGGCGGGTGAAAGCCTCGCCGAGGTTCGGCATCGTCGGCGGCGGTGGAAGATCCGGGCGCTCGGCGACGTCGAGGCCGGCATCGGCGAGCAGAGCCGCCACGTGCTCAGCGATCGCCATTCCTGACGTCAGGCCAGTGGAGCGAATGCCGCCGACCAGCAGGTACCGCGCGTCCGCGTCGACGTCGATCAGGTAGTCGCTGTGCTCGGTCGCGGCGCGCAGCCCCGCGTACGTGGCGGTGATCTCTTCGTCGAACAGCGACGGCATCAGGGCGCGACCCTTCGATACCAGGAACTCGAAGCCCTCCTCCGAAGTGCCTGTGGCGGTTCGGTCTTCGAGGTTCTCCGACGTCGGGCCCACCATCACGTTGCCATAGATCGTCGGGCTGACCAGCACGCCCTTGCCGCGCGACGACGGGACGGCCAACACGATCAACGGCACCATCGGCCGGGTCAGCTTGTCGAACACCAGCAATTCGCCGCGCCGCGGTGTGACGGTGAAGCGATGATGACCGAACTCCGCATCGAGGTAATCCGCGCCGAGGCCCGCGGCGTTGACGATCCACCGGCCGCGAACCTGACCGCGAGTGGTTTGCAGCGTGGTGTGCTCGTCACCGCGCGAGGCCCCGGTCACCCGCGCGCCGCACTGCAGATGCGCACCGCGCGCCACCGCGTCGGTGGCCAGCGCGAGGTTGGTGGTCCAGGTGCAGATGATCGACTCGCCGGGCACGGTAAGCCCGGCCAGCACGCCGGGCCCGAGATCGGGGACTCGGCGATACACCTCGTCGGCGTCAACGATCTCGCAGCGGTGGTAGAAGTTTTTCTCCGCCTTGTCCATCAGACCGGGCAGGGCATCGCGTTCCTCCTCGGTCCACGCGACCAGCAGGGCGCCGGTGCGCTCGACCGGAATGCCGGTGCGCTCCGCGTAATCGCCGAGCAACTCGTAGCCGCGCGCGACCAGCCGCGACTCGAGCGTTCCCGGGGTCGCGTCGTAGCCGGTATGCAGCAGGGCGGTGTTGGCCTTGCTCGTGCCGTCGCCGACGTCGTCGCGCGCTTCCAGCAGGGTCACCGACAGGCTCGTGCCGGCAAGCGCGCGCGCGATCGCACAGCCGACGATTCCGCCACCGACGACGATGACATCGCTGACGTCGGGGATGCCGCTCATTTGGTCGCCGTCGCCTTCTGTGCCAGAACCGATTCCGCCGCGTGCGTCCACTGGGCCAGGAAATTCGCGGCGCGATCGTCGGACCACTCGGGCTCGTAGGTGTGGTCCGGCGTCCACGTGCCCACCGCTTCAGCGACGTCGAGACCGGAATCGAGGGCCAACCGAGCGCACGCGGCGGCGCCGAGTGCGGTGGCGTGCAGCGACGGGTAGACGTCGACGGGGATGCGCGCGAGATCGGCCTGCGCCTGCATGAGAACGGCGGACTGAGTGAGCCCGCCGTCGACGCGCAGCCGGGTCAGCGGCTGACCGAGGTCGGTCGCGACCAGATCGGCGAGTGCCGCGACCTGCGCTGCGATGCCCTCCAACAGCGCGCGAACCAGCTGCCCGCGACCGCTGCTGAGCGACATCCCGCTGAACGAGGCGGTGGCGGCCGAATCCCACCACGGCGCGGCCAGCCCGGCCAGTGCGGGCACGCACAGCACTCCGTCGCTGGAATCGGCTGCGACGGAATCGATCTGGTTTGCCGCGGGTATCAGGCCGAGATCGACGGCCCACCGCACTGCCGATGCCGCTGTGTAGACCTGTCCGTCGACGCAGTACGACGTCTGATCACGCAGCCGCCAGGCCACCGAGGTGGTCAGGCCCGACGTGGACCGCGCCGCGTTGCGGCCGAGCTGGGCGAGCAGGAATGCGCCCGTGCCGAAGGTGCACTTGGCATCGCCCGGTGCGAGGCATGTTTCGGCGAGCAGTGCCGCCTGCTGGTCGACGATCAGCCCGGCGACTGGAATCGTCGGCCCGAAAACATCTGTGCTGCCGATGATCCGGTCGCATCCGACGATGTCGGGCAGCGCCTCGCCTGCCAATCCGAACAGGGCGAGCAGCTCGTCGTCCCACGCGACCGAGTCCAGTGAGATCAACAGCGACCGACTGGCCGTCGACGCGTCGGTGACGAACGCGCCGCACAGCCGGTGCACCAGCCAGGTGTCGGTGGTCGTGACCACACCGGCCGTCGTCATGTTGGCCCGGATCCACGCCATCTTCGGCGCCGAGAAGTACGGGTCGAGAACCAAACCGGTGCGCTGCGCGATGAAATCCGCCGACGCCGACAGCGGCGCGCAGACCGACTCTGCTCTGCGGTCCTGCCACACCACCGCTGACGTCAGCGGCCTGCCGGTGTCACGGTCCCACGCCAGTACCGTCTCGCCCTGATTGGCCAGCGCGACGGCGGCGACGGGAACACCGGCCTGCGCCAAGGCTTGTCGTCCCGCTTCGACGACTGAATCGAACAGCGCGGCGGGGTCCTGCTCGACGCCGCCGCCCGCCAGATACTCCGGTCGTACCGAGACCTCGGCGATCGAGACGATCTGCCCGGCGTCGTCGACCACTATCGCCTTCGTGCCCGAAGTGCCCTGGTCGATCGCCAGGAAATGCTGCATCGTCAGTCCTTCGCCGCCTCGGCATCCAACTCGGCATCGATCGACTGCATGCCCGGCATGGTCAGCCCGCTCTTGCCGCGGGTGGCCAGCAGGTAACCGAGGTAGCACGCGCCGATGACCACCATCACGATGACGTACGCCCACGCCTGCTTGAAACTCGAGTCCCGAAACAGCGCGAGTTCGAACACCAGCCACGCCACCGCGACCACCAACACGGGGATCTCCCAGGCGCCCAGATTGAACTTGTCACTGACCGGAAGCGACTTGCGCTTGATCAGATACAGCACCACCGTCGACGCGTACATCACCGCGGGAAGCAGTGTCGCGGCGCCGAACAACGTGAACAGCGCCGTCTCCGAGTGCGAGAAGATCGCCAGAATCAGTTCGCCGAGAACAACATACAGGATCGTGGCCTTCAGCGGGGTGTGGAACTTCGGCGAGACCTGACTCCACTGCTGCCAGCCGGGGAAGCGTTCGTCGCGCGACATCGCCCAGGTCAACCGGACGCCGGTGATCATGATGACCAGGCCGCAGGCGAAGATCGCGAGCACCACCATCAGCAGCAGCAGTGTGGCGACCGCCGAACCGAGGGTCTTGTCGATGACGTCGGCGATCGGCGTTCCCGATTCGGCAAGTGCGACAGGGTCACCCGCGGCAAGCGTGACGGCGATGATGAAGACGAAGCCGAGCACACCGGACGCCAGAACGGCCTGCCACATCGCGCGGGGGACAACGCGTTCGGGGTCGTTGGTCTCCTCTGCGAGGTTGGCCGCTGACTCGAATCCGACGATGGTGAATGCGCCGAGCAGGAAGCCCAGCATCCACGGACCCGCCGTCGTCAGGTCACCGAAGCTCCAGTAGCCCTCGGCGGGGACGGCGCCCATGCTGAACAGATTCGAGACGTCGGATTGGCCGCGTACGGCCGCCACGATCAGCAGCAGCACCGTCAATGTCACCATGCCGATGAGCTCGAGCGAGACGAAGGCGTTGTTCACCCGCTCGGCCCACGGTGTCGAAAATCCGACGAGCAGAGCCTGGACCAAGAGCACAAGGCCGGTCACCAGCCACGCGATCGTTGGGGTGCCCTCGTAGTTCAGCAGCACCGGAAAGATCGTCGACGCGATTGTGTAGTCCACCGCGACCACGACGATGGCAAGGAAGGTGAACGAGATCCAGCCCAGAATCCAGCCGAGGATCGGGTTGGCCAGCCGCGACATCCACTGGTAGTGATAGCCGGTCACCGGGATACGGGCGGCCAGCGCGCCGAGCACGAACGCGACGGCCAACTGGCCCACGGTGGCGATCGGCCATGTCCAGATGCCCATCGGCCCCGATGAGTTCAGCACCGCCCCGTAGGTGGTGAAGATGCCGGTGGCGATGGATACGAACGCAAACGCCACGGCGAACGACGCGAACCGCCCGGTGCGCCGCTCCATCGACTGCTTGTAGCCGAACTTTGCCAGGTCAGCGGCGTCGCCGGTGGCCGATGGATCCGGACTCGTCATCGTTGCTCCCGTGGTATAGACCATGTGGTTCAACCGTAGTATGGGTGTGACCCAAGCCACCGTCAAGGCCTGGCACGACCGATTACGAAGTGTTTACAAACCGATGGCATAGACCATGTGGTTTACGAACGCGGCTAGTCTGCAGTGATGCCTTCCGCTGCGCGGAACCAACCGCCCGCGACCCCGCGCTATATCGCGATCGCGGCACTTGTGCGCGACCGCATCGCCACCGAACAGCTGGGACCCCACACGTTGCTGCCATCCGAGCGTGAACTGGCCGACCAGCACGGGGTCAGCCGGATGACCGCGCGGCAGGCGCTGTCGCTGCTGGAAAGCGAAGGGGTGGTCTACCGCAAGCCGCCGCGTGGCACCTTCGTCGCCGAGCCCAGGGTGCGCTTTCATATCGGCAGCTTCTCGGAGGAGGTGTCCCGGCTCGGCCGCAGGCCGGCCGCGCGCCTGCTGTGGGCCGAACACCAGCACCCGACGCCAGCCGTGCGTAAGGCGCTCGGTCTGGACGACGCCGCGATGGTCAACGTCTTCCACCGCCTCCGCAGCGTCGACGACGTGCCTTTCGCGCTGGAGACGACGTTTCTGCCCGCCGACCTGACGCCCGGCATCCTCGACGAGCCGGACGACGGGTCGCTGTGGGCGATACTTCGCAGCCGCTACGGCGTCGACCTGGCGCGCTCGACGGCGGTGCTGGAGTCGATCGTGCTCGACGACGCGTCCAGCGCGCAGCTGGGTGTGCGCGCCGGGTCGGCAGGCACCCTGCTCACCCGCTGCACCGAGGACAGCACCGGCCGCTGCGTGGAGTACGCCCGCGACGTGTACCGCGCCGACCGCGCCTCGTTCGAGGTCTCCGAGCTCCTCGGCGCGCATCGGCTCTCGGCCGTCTAGCGGCCCGCGGCACTGCCGTAAGCTGCCTAAACGTGGCATCTCGACGCAGGCTGGGCGTGATGGGTGGGACGTTCGATCCCGTCCACAATGGACACCTGGTCGCCGCGAGTGAGGTTGCCGACCTGTTCGATCTGCACGAGGTGGTGTTCGTGCCGACGGGCCAGCCGTGGCAGAAGAGCCGCAACGTCACCCCCGCCGAGGACCGCTATCTGATGACCGTGATCGCCACCGCGTCCAATCCACGGTTCTCGGTCAGCCGGGTGGACATCGACCGCGGCGGGAAGACCTACACCCGGGACACACTTCGCGACCTGCAGGCGCTCAACCCGGACTCAGACCTCTACTTCATCACTGGCGCCGACGCGCTGGCGTCGATCCTCGGCTGGCAGGACTGGCAGGAGATGTTCTCGCTCGCCAAGTTCGTCGGCGTGAGCAGGCCCGGGTACGAACTGGACGGCGAGCACATCGCCGCGGCCCTCAAGGACAAGGCCGACGACGCGTTGACCCTCGTTGAGGTGCCCGCGCTGGCCATCTCGTCGACCGACTGCCGCAAGCGCGCCGAAGAGAACCGGCCGATCTGGTATCTGGTGCCCGACGGTGTAGTGCAGTACGTGTCCAAGCGGAACCTCTACCGATCGAACGCCCTTGCGGCGCAGGAGCAGCCGCGATGACCGCCTCCGACGACGCCATCAAGATGGCGACGGTCGCCGCGCGGGCAGCCTCGTCCAAGCTCGCCGACGACGTTGTGGTCATCGACGTCTCGGGCCAGCTCGTGATCACCGACTGTTTCGTGATTGCGTCGGCCTCCAACGAGCGTCAGGTCAATGCCATCGTCGACGAGGTCGAAGAGAAGATGCGGCTCGCGGGCTACAAACCGGCACGCCGCGAAGGCGCGCGTGAAGGCCGCTGGACGCTGCTGGACTACGTCGACATCGTGGTGCACATCCAGCATCAGGACGAACGCAATTTCTATGCGCTGGACCGGTTGTGGCGGGATTGCCCGATCGTCCCGATCGACCTGGAGCCGGCTCCGTGAGAATCCGCCGCCTGGTGATGCTGCGACACGGGCAGACCGACTACAACGCGACCAATCGCATGCAGGGTCAGCTCGACACCGACCTGAGCGACCTCGGCCGCAATCAGGCCGGGGCGGCCGCTGAAGTGTTGGCCAAACGGCAACCGCTGCTGATCGTCTCGTCGGACCTGCGGCGCGCGCACGACACCGCGTTGGTGCTTGGCGAGCGGTCCGGCCTGCCGGTGGAGGTGGACACCCGGCTGCGCGAGACGCACCTCGGCGATTGGCAGGACCTGACGCATGTGGAAGTGGACGCGCAATGGCCCGGAGCGCGGCTGGCGTGGCGTAACGATGCCACGTGGGCGCCCCACGGCGGGGAGAGCCGCGTCGATGTGGCCAGGCGCGGAACTCCGCTCATCAGGGAGTTGATCGCCGACCAAACCGAGTGGGGGACAGACGAACCCGAGCGGCCCGTGGTGTTGGTGGCACACGGTGGCCTGATCGCCGCGCTGACGGCGGCGCTGCTGAAGCTGCCCGTCGCGAACTGGCCTGCGCTGGGTGGAATGGGCAACGCCAGCTGGGTTCAGCTGTCCGGTCATGCTGACACCGACGCGAAATTCGACGATATCCGGTGGCGGCTCGATGTTTGGAACGCCTCGGCACAGGTCGCCAACGATGTCCTCTGACCGACCCATACTGCTGGTCTTCTGCGACTCGCTTTCCTATTACGGGCCCACTGGCGGGCTTCCCGCCGACGATCCTCGGATCTGGCCCAATATCGTTGCCACACATTTGGGTTGGGATCTCGAGCTCATCGGCCGGATCGGCTGGACATGTCGCGATGTGTGGTGGGCGGCGACCCAGGACCCGCGAGCGTGGGCCGCGCTGCCGCGGGCGGGCGCGGTGATCTTCGCGACCGGGGGAATGGATTCGCTGCCGTCGCCGCTGCCGACCGCGCTTCGCGAGCTCATCCGCTACGTGCGCCCGTCGTGGCTGCGGCGCTGGGTGCGCGATGGATACGGTTGGGCGCAGCCGAGGCTCTCGCCGGTTGCACGGGCCGCATTGCCACCGCACGTTTCCGTCGAGTATCTGGAGATGACCCGCGGCGCCATCGATTTCAACCGGCCGGGTATTCCCGTCGTCGCCTCGCTGCCGTCGGTGCATACCGCCGAGACATACGGCAAGGCGCACCACGGCAGGGCAGGCACGGTCAAGGCGATCACCGAATGGGCTGAACAACACGATGTTCCGCTCGTCGACTTGAAAGCCGCCGTCGCCGACCACATCATGAGCGGCAGGGGCAATCCCGACGGCATCCACTGGAACTTCGAGGCCCACGAGGCGGTGGCCGAACTTATGCTCAAGGGTCTGCAGGAGGCCGGGGTCGTTCAAGAGGACTCGTTGTAGTCATGGCCGTCGTCGTGGTGACCGACTCGTCCTCGCGCCTCCAACCGGAGGAGCTGCAGCGGTGTGGAATTCGTCGGGTACCGCTGCACATCCTGTTGGACGGCAAGGACTTCCGCGACGGCGTCGACGACATAGCCGCCGACGTCCACCAGCGACACGCGACCACCGCGGGTGCGACGCCCGCCGAACTCGCCGACGCTTATCGCGAAGCTCTTACCCAGAGCGACGGCGACGGGGTGGTGGCTGTGCACATCTCCGCGGCGTTGTCGAGCACCTATAGCTCGGCGGTGTCTGCGGCCCGCGAATTCGGGCCTGCGGTGCGCGTCGTGAACTCCAGATCGGCCGCGATGGGTGTCGGGTTCGTCGCGCTGGCCACCGCACAGCGCGCCGCAACGGGTGCGGACCTGAACGCCGTCGAGGCCGCCGCGCGTTCGGCCGTTCCCCGCGGCCACGCGTTCATCGTCGTCGATCGCCTGGACAACTTGCGACGCAGTGGTCGGATTCGGCGCGGCGCCTCTCTCTTGGGGTCTGCGCTGTCGCTCAAACCGCTGCTGTGCCTTGACGTCGACGGCAGGCTGGTGCTGGCTCAGCGGATCCGCACCGCGACGAAGGCCCACGCGGCGATGATTGACCAGGTCGCCGAGGTGGTGGGAGAACACCCCGCGGTGATCGCTGTGCATCACGTGGACAACCCCGATGCCGCCGACGACATCGCCAAGGCTTTGACCGTGCGCCTCCCGCAGATCGCTCCGCCCGCCGTTACCGACATGGGTGCCGTGCTGGCCGTGCACGTCGGTGCGGGCGCGGTCGGCGTCTGTGTGGGAGTGGACGAGTAGTGCCGTGGCTGGATATGGCCCGGGCTGAACGGGAAGACTTCGCCGCGTTCCTCGAGACCCTAACCCCGCAGCAATGGGCGGCGCCGACGCTGTGCGATCGGTGGAATGTCCGCGAGGTCGCCGCCCACGCCATCAGCTTCGACGAACTCACCGGCGGCCAACTGGTCCTTCGTTTCGTGAAAGGGCTGCTGATCGTAGATCGGATCAACGCCATCGGTGTCGCCGACTATGCGAACCGGTCGCCCGAGCAGCTCGTTGCGCTGATTCGCAGGTACGCGCATCCACACGGTTTGACGGCGGGATTCGGCGGGAGGATCGCGCTGACCGACAACATGATCCATCAGCAGGACATTCGCCGGGCGCTCGACATCCCGCGCACCATTCCGGCCGACCGGTTGCAGACCGCACTCGACTTCTCTTTGTATGCCCCGACGATCCGCGCTGCGTGGCGGGGTCGCGGCCTGCGGCTGGTGGCAACCGACGGCGACTGGTGTCACGGTAAGGGCGCTGAGGTGCGGGGCCCCGGCGAGGCCCTGTTGATGGCGATGGCCGGGCGACGCGACGCCCTGAAGGACCTCAGTGGGCCTGGGACAGCCGCGCTTGCCCAGCGATACCCGCGCTGAGCTGGGCTGATACGCCCGCAAAAAATCCTTTCAAAAAATTTCGGAAAAAGTGTGCGACTGATCTGTGCCGATCGCTCCTACCTGTGAAAGCGCCGCACAAGCGGACTTCAGACCCAAGGAGAGATCATGTACAACACCTATCCCCAGAACAACAGCTACGCCCCGCAGTACAACGGCTACAACGGCTATGCCCCGCAGCAGCCGATGCCGGTGGCCGCGCCGGTCGCACAGTCGTCGACGAACACGGGCCTGCTGGCCATCGCCGGCCTGGCCATCGTCGGTGCCGCCACCTTCGGAGGCGTGTATCTGATGAACTCGTCGCACGACGTTCAGCCCGCGGCCACGACCGCTGCAGCACCCTCGACGGTCGTGAGTCTGCCCTCGACGATCCAGATCCCCTCGCTGACTCCGAACAACAGCCCGGCTTCGCCTCCGGTTGTGGTCAACGACCCGGCTCCGGTCCGCGTGTTCACCGTGCCTGCGCCGCGCCAGGGTGGGTCACCGGCTCCGGCTCCTGCTCCTGCGCCGGCTCCAGCGCCGGCTCCTGCTCCGGCGCCGGCTCCCGCACCTGCTCCTGCGCCGGCCCCTGCTCCCGCACCTGCTCCTGCTCCTGCTCCCGCACCTGCTCCGGCTCCGGCTCCCGCGCCTGCGCCCGCACCTGCTCCTGCTCCTGCGCCCGCCCCGGCTCCCGCGCCTGCGCCGGCTCCTGCTCCGGCTCCGGGTCCGGACTCGTTGATCGATTACGGCGGATGTGCGTGCGGATAACCGCACCAGCCATTTCACAGCTTCAGCCCAGGCCATCTTCCAGCCTGGGCTGAGTGCTGTGTG
>JBKPSU010000109.1:0-8002 GCA_046735135.1 Actinomycetota bacterium | reverse complement strand
GCGGAGATCAGTGCGCTTCGGCACTCGCGAACCCCCTTCTACCGCGAGCGTGGGTGTCGGCGGCCGGCACGCCGATCTTTTGCGGCGGGTCGTGCACTCTCGCACCAAGGTGAGCGTGCGCATGTGCAGCGATTTTGCAGCGTGTCGGGCTGCAGACACGCACGCTCGCGGTCATTTCTCCCCCGCCATCAGGTCGACGAATTGGTCGAAGAGGTAGTTCGCATCGTGCGGACCGGCCGCCGCCTCGGGATGGTATTGCACCGAGAAGGCCCTTCCGTCAACGAGTTTGATGCCTTCCACCACCCCGTCGTTGGCGCAGGTGTGGCTGACTTCTGCGGCGCCGAACGGGCTGTCGAACCGTTCGCCGGCCTCCCCCTCCAAGGCGAAGCCGTGGTTCTGCGCCGTGATGGCGACGCGCCCGGTCGCGTGCTCCATCACCGGCACGTTGATGCCGCGATGACCGAACACCATCTTGTAGGTCGAGCGGCCGAGCGCGCGGCCGAGGATCTGGTTACCAAAGCAGATCCCGAACAGCGGGATGCCCGCGCCGAGCACCTCGCGGGTGACGCCGACGATGTGGTCGGCGGTGGCAGGGTCGCCGGGCCCGTTGGACAGGAAGACGCCGTCGGGCCCCAAGTCGGCGATCTGGTCGAAGGTCACCGACGACGGCAGCACGTGGCTGCGAATGCCGCGGCTGGCGAAATTGCGGGGCGTGTTGGTCTTGATACCGAGATCGATGGCGGCAACGGTGAACCGTTGCGGCCCATCGGTTTCTACGATGTAAGTGCCATCGGTGCTGACCTGGCCCGCGAGATCGGCGCCGAGCATGGACGGCTGGCTGCGCACGCGGTTCAACAGCTCTTCGGGGTCGGCCAGCGCGTCGCCGCTGAACAGCCCGGCCTTCATCGAACCGAGGCTGCGCAGATGCCGCACAACCGCCCGGGTGTCGATGGCCGCGATGCCGACGATTCCCTGGCGGACCAGTTCGTCCTCGAGTGTCCCGGTCGCCCGCCAGTTCGACGCGCGCGGCGACGGATCACGAACGGCGTAGCCGGCGACCCAGATCTTGTCGCCGCGGCTCTCGGCGTCTTCGTCGTTCCAGCCGGTGTTGCCGATCTGCGGGGCCGTCGCGACGACGATCTGGCGGTGATAGCTCGGGTCGGTGAGTGTCTCCTGGTAGCCGGACATGCCGGTGGAGAAGACCGCTTCGCCGAGGGCCTGGCCGACGGCACCGAACGTAGTGCCCGTGAAGATGCGGCCGTCGTCGAGCACAAGTACCGCCTTACCGCTCACGCGGCCTCTCCCCCCAGCCATTGCGAATAGTCCGTGCGGTTGTCGCCACGAAACCCGGTATCGATCTCGGTGCCCGACGGCAGCCGCCACCTGATAGCCAGGATGCCCTGATGGGTCAGCGCCTTGCCCGCGATGCCCCGTTCGGTGCGGATCGCGGTGATCGCCTCGTCGGGGATCCAGATCGGGTGGGCACCGCTGCGCTGCAGCATGATGCCCTCGGGATAGCGGGTGAGCACGGCCTTGGTCCGGTAGCCGAGGTCGCCGACCGCGATGCGGTCCTGCCAGCTGGGCGCCAGCGTGCTGCCGACGTACAGCCCCTTGGTCGCCGGGACGATGGCGGCTCCGACGGTGTCCGGCATCGGCGGCAGCGTGCCGATCAGCTCGACCTGCCGCTCGGCGCGGTGCCGCCATCCGCGCACCATCGCCTGGACTGCCAGCCCGATCAGCACCGCGAGCACCGCGGCGACGATCAGCGAGCCAACGAGCGTGCCGGTGTTCATGCGGGCGATTTTCCATCCCGGGCGGTGACTTTGCCACGCAATAGCGTCAGTGTGACGGCGCCGGGCAGCGTCATCGATTCGTACGGCGTGTTGTCCGACTTGCTGGCCAGCTCCGATCCCGCCACGGTCCAGGTCGCGTCGGGGTCGACGACGGTCAGGTTGGCCGGCTCGCCGACCTCGAGGGGCCTGCCATGGTCGGGCAGCCCGACGATGCGGGCGGGGTTCTCGCTCATCACCCTGGCGACATCGCGCCAGCTCAGCAGCCCGGGCCGCACCAAGGTTTCGACGACGACCGACAGCGCCGTCTGCAGGCCGAGCATTCCGGGCCGGGCGTTGGCGAACTCGCACATCTTCTCGTGTTCGGCGTGCGGGGCGTGATCGGTCGCGACGCAGTCGATGGTGCCGTCGACGAGCGCCTGCCTCAGCGCCTCGGCGTCACTGGTTTCGCGCAGCGGTGGGTTGACACGGTTGCGCCCGTCGTAGGAGGCCAACCGGTTGTCATCGAGCAGCAGGTGATGTGGGGTCACCTCGGCGGTGATCGAAACACCCTGCGACTTCGCCCATCTGAGGATCTCGACGGTGCCCGCGGTCGAGGCGTGGCAGATGTGGACCCGGGCCCCGGCGTCGCGGGCCAGCAGCGCATCGCGGGCGACGATCGATTCCTCGGCCGCCCGAGGCCATCCGGACAGGCCGAGCAGGGCGGCGTTGGGGCCTTCGTGTGCGACGGCGCCGACGGTCAGGCGTGGCTCCTCGGCGTGCTGGGCGATCAGCACGCCGAGTCCGGTGGCATACTCCAGCGCGCGACGCATCACCAGCGGGTCGTGCACGCAGATGCCGTCGTCGGAGAACATCCGCACCTGGGCAGCACCCGCCGCCATCATCCCCATCTCGGTGAGCTGCGTTCCGGCCAGTCCCATGGTGACGGCGCCGACGGGGTGCACGTCGACAAGGCCGACCTGCTGACCGCGATGCCACACATGGTCGGTGACGACGGGGCTGTCCGCCACCGGCGTCGTGTTGGCCATCGCGAACACTGCCGTGAATCCGCCCAAAGCCGCTGCGGCCGAGCCGGTTTCGATGTCTTCAGCGTATTCGCGTCCGGGCTCCCGTAAATGGGTGTGCAGGTCGACGAAGCCGGGCAGCAGGATATGGCCGGTGGCATCGATGACATCGGCATCGTCGGGGATGGACAGCTCGGCGCCGATGTCGGAGATCTGCCCGTCGTCCACCAGCACGTCGACTCGGTCGCCTTCGCCGTAGAGCTGCACTCCGCGAATCAAGACGGCACTCATGCGCTGATCGCTTCCTGGCCCGCGCCCACCAGCAGGTGGAACAGAACCGCCATTCTGATATGAACTCCGTTCGAGACCTGTTGCAGCACAGCCGATTGCGTCGAGTCGGCTACCGAAGAAGAGATCTCCATACCGCGCAACATGGGGCCTGGGTGCAGCACCACCGCGTTGCCGGGCAGCAGCGCCTGCCGCTTCTCCGACAATCCGTAGAGCACCGAGTACTCGCGGGGCGATGGGAAAAACCCGCCCGTCATCCGCTCGGCCTGCACACGCAGCATCAGCACAGCGTCGGCGACGGGCAATTCGGCGTCGAGGTCGTACGAGACGGTCACCGGCCAGCCCGACACCCCGACCGGCAGCAGCGTGGGCGGCGCGACCAGCACCACCTCGGCGCCCAGTGTGTGCAACAGCAGGACGTTGGACCGGGCGACGCGGCTGTGCAGGACGTCGCCGACGATCACCACCCTTTTGCCCTCGATGCCACCGAGCCTCTGGCGGATGGTCAACGCGTCGAGCAGCGCCTGAGTTGGATGTTCGTGGGTGCCGTCGCCGGCGTTGATCACCGAGGGGCCGCCGTCCTCGGTCGCGGTCCACTCGGCGAGCTGTTGGGCCGCTCCGGATGCGGAGTGGCGGATGATCAGCGCGTCGGCGCCGGCCGCGCGCAGTGTGAGCGCGGTGTCGCGCAACGATTCGCCCTTGGCCACCGACGATCCTGACGAGCTGACGTTGATGACGTCGCCGCTCATCCACTTCCCCGCCACCTCGAACGACACCCGGGTGCGGGTCGAGTTCTCGTAGAACATCGTGATGATCGTGCGGCCGCGCAGCGTCGGCAGCTTCTTGACTTCGCGGCCCAGCAGCGACTCGCTGAACCGGTCGGCGTCGTCGAGGATCGCGGTGGCGTCGTCGCGCGTCAGATCGGCCGCCGAAAGCAGATGCCGTGGACTCATCGCACCGGACCTCCATGGGACGCGATGTGCACGCCGTCGTGCCCGTCGTGCTCGGTCAACCGGACCTTGATGTTGTCGCCGCGCGAGGTCGGCACGTTCTTGCCGACGTAGTCGGCCCGCAGCGGAAATTCCCGGTGACCGCGGTCGACGAACACCGCGAGCTGCACCGCGCGCGGCCGTCCTATGTCGCGCAGGGCGTCGAGCGCGGCACGCACCGTGCGGCCGGAGTACAGCACGTCGTCGACGAGAACCACCACCGAGCCGTCGATACCGCTGTCTGGAATCGTGGTCTCCTCGAGCGGCCGCGGCGGCTTCATGTTGAGGTCGTCACGGTAGAGCGTGATGTCCAGGGCACCGTGCTCGACGGCGACACCGGAGAACTCCTGGATTTTGGCGGCGAGCCGCGTGGCAAGGTCGACGCCGCGAGTCGGAATGCCGAGGAGGATCACGCGGGGCCCGTCAACGCCGTCAAGCGCGGTCTTCTCGATGATCTCGTGCGCGATGCGGGAAATGGTCCGACCGACGTCCGCCGCGGACATCAATTCCCGGTCGGTGTCTGAAGAGTCGGTGGCGCCCAAGGGACCCTGACCTCCTTCTCCGCCTCTCGGGACGGATCGTTAAAGGACGTCGAACTGCCGGGCAGCTTAGCAGGCGCCGCCCGGCGAGTCGGCGGACACACCCCCGCGCGTCCGTTCGATGTGCCGCGAAGCGTTGGTGGCCTGGCGTAATGTCCGGCCCACGATCACAGGGGGTTCGCAGGTGGCAGGCCCAGACCCGTTGGTATTACCGGATCCGAACTTCGACTGCACTCCTGCGGATTGCCAATTTCTCTCCGGCATCCGTCCGTATCGACGGGATACCTTCCGGCTCGAACAAGAGAATCTCCAAGTACAGGGCGTCGGAACGAAATTCGTCGTCCACAACTACGGTCACGGCGGCGCAGGCATCACGATGAGCTGGGGCTGCGCTGCACAGGTTCGCGATCTGGTTCTCCAGCATGCGGGTGGCGCGCCGGGCCAGGTCGCGGTGCTCGGCGCCGGGGTGATGGGGCTGACCGCGGCGAAGCTGCTCGTCGAGGCCGGCTTCGCGGTGCGAATGTATGCGGCGTCCTTCCTGTACACCACCTCCGACGTGGCGGGGGGACAGTGGTGCCCGTCCTTCGTCGAACACCAGAACACGCCCGCGGCCACCCAGCAGTTCGAGAACATTCTGCGTACGGCTTTCACCATGCACCGCGACCGGATCGGTCAGGGCTACGGCGTCTCCGAGCGGATCAACTACTCCAAACATCCCCGAGCCGAGACCAGCTTCAACAAGGTTCCCCTTGACGTTATCCCCGAGCCGACGGTGTACGAGCATCTGCCCTTTGCGAACCTGAACCAGAAGGGGTACGGCTACCACACCCTGCTCGTTGAGCCACCGATCTTCCTCAAGAAGCTGCGGACCGAATTGACCGGCGCGGTGCAGTTGACCCAGCGCACCTTCGGCTCGGCCGCCGACGTCGTGGCGCTACCGGAGCCCATCGTCGTCAATTGCACCGGCATGGGTTCCAGGGACGTCTTCGGTGACACAAAGCTCGCGCCGATCAAGGGCCAGCTCGTGCTCGTAAAGGCGCAACCCGCGCTGCAGTATCTCTACAGTTCCGACGAGACCTACGTCTTCCCGCGCGAGGACCACGTCGTGGTCGGCGGCTCGTATGAGTACCACGTGTGGGATCCGCTCGATCCCTACAAGGCGTTGGCCATCCTGCAGATGGCCAAGGACGTCTTCGCGGGCCACCCGACCATCCAGATCCCGCAGCAGGACTGGATGCTGCCCGAATACCACTGAGCCATGGCCTATCTCATCGCCGACTACCTTGTCGACCGCCTCGCGCAACACGGCGTCGATCGCATCTTCGGGGTGCCCGCGGTGTTCTGTGCGGCGGTCTTCGATGCGGCGGGCCGGAAGGCCGGCTTCGGCACCGTCGTAACGAATAGCGATCTGGAAGCCGGATACGCGGCCGATGGCTACGGCCGAATACACGGGTTGTCGGCGCTGGCCGTGTCATACGGCCCCGGAAACCTCAGCGTCGTCAACGCAATCGCGGGTGCCTATCTCGAGCGCAGCCCTGTGGTGATCATCAGCGGTGGGCCCTCTCAGAAGAACATCGACGATCAGAACGCCACGGGTGTGCTGTATTCGCATTCGATGGGCAAGCCGCACACGGACCTCGATGTCTTCTCCAACATCACCGCGTTCTGCCAACGCGAAACCGACGAGACCAAGATTCCGCAACTCATCGACGACGCGCTCAGGGCGGCCCTGGTCACCAAACACCCGGTGTACTTGGAAGCCCCGAAGGATCTGTTCAATCGCCCGTGCTCGCCACCGGCGGCCCCGATCGACACCACAGTGCCCGCCGGCGCGGCCGACGCTGTCGCGACCACGATCCTGCAGGAGCTGAAATCCGCGACGAACCCGGTCGTGGTCGTCGGCGAAGAAGTGCAACGCTACGGTGTGGCCGCCGACGTGCTGACGGTGCTCGACCGCCTTCAGCTTCGCTGGGCGACGACCGTGGTGGGGAAAGCTGTTCTGCTCGAACAGCATCCGCGCTTCATCGGAGTATTCAACGGCGACAAGGCGCCTGCCCCACTGAGGAACGCGATCGCGCAGGCGGGGCTGATCGTCGCGCTCGGCGCGGTGTTCGGCTCGGGACACGCCGCCTTGATGATCCCAAGGGCAGACAGGACGATCAGGGCGTGGGACGGCATCGCGGTGATCCGCGGCGGCGCGACACAGGCGGTCGGGCTGCCGGCACTGGTCGACCGGCTAGACAGCCAATCCGTCGGTGCCACCCCGATCGTCTACGACACCCCCATGCCCGCGGCCGACGGTCAGCAGGCGGTGGTTCCAGCGGCGGAGTTGGGCTATCAACAAGTGGTGGACGTCGTCGCCGAATCAGCCTTCCTCGACGCGTCTTTCAGGGTCATCGCCGACACGTTTCTGGGCATCTATCCCGCCGCGCGAATGACGATGCCCGCACAGGACTCGTTCATTGCGTGCGCACAGTGGGCGTCGATCGGTCATTCCGTCGGCGCAGCGGTCGGCGCGTGGTCGCCTGGCGGGAAGCGCCCGCTGGTGTTGATCGGCGACGGCGGGTTCCAGATGGTCGGCCAGGCGGTGTCGACAATGGTTCGCTACCAACACAACTCGATCGTGATCATCATCGACAACAGCCTGTACGGGTTTGAGCAGTATCTGCTCGGACCCGGTTACTACACCAACCCAGCGCAGGCGCCGCTGTCCTATAACGTGTTGCCGGACTGGGATTTCGACGCGTTCGCGCAGTCCCTCGGTGTCACGCAGGTTGCGACGGCCACCACCGTCGACCAGCTACGCGCAGCACTGGCGGCCGCCAAAGCGCACAACGGCGGCCCGTCGGTGATCCGGGCGATGGTGGCCGGGCGTTCGCTGCCCGCCGGGCTCTGACGGACTGGCACAACCCGGCTACATGTTCAGAGAACCATCCGTCACTGCGTACAACTTGCCGTCGGCATAGTCGGTCAGATAGACGGTCCCGGTGGGCCCGACCGCGATGTAGCGGCTGGACGATGGCACGTAGAACATGGGGTACCCATCGATCGGAATGTAGATCCCGTCGCGGCCTGCCGTGGACTGGTCGGTGGTGAAGCTGCCGACAAGCCGGTTCGTCGCAGTGTCGATGATGGTGACGGTCTTGTTGTCAGGATTCATGACGTAGAGCCTGTTCCCGCTGACGGCAAGGTCCTGGGCTCCCTGGGGAACGAGAAGCCGTGCGATCTCCTTGTTGTAATTGGCGCTTGTCGGGTCGGTGTCGATCACCGATACGGCGTTGTAGCCGCCGGTCACCATCCAGGTCTTCCCTGATGCGTCGGTGACGAAGCTGCCGTAGGGCTGACCTCCTACCCCGCTCTGGAGAATGGTGACACTGTAGGTGACATAGGCA
>JBKPSU010000108.1:0-9661 GCA_046735135.1 Actinomycetota bacterium | reverse complement strand
GCGATGATCCATCACCGCACACCGCCGCACAAACGTCTCCCACTCATAGGCCACCGCGGCGCGCTCGGCGACCGACCCATCCACCGGCTCGGCCAGCAGCGCCGCCAACTCCGCGGTCAACGCCGCGATCCGCTTGGAAACCGCCACCCAACCCATGCCTCGAACACTAGTTCGAACCACCGACATTTAGTGTTGGTGAGTGCTCGCGGGCGGCCGGACCACCGACTGGAACCTCTCGGATTCCTGATTTTTGAGTGGCCGTTCGCGAGCACGACCTGCGCGGTGTCGGTGTCTCTGTTCGGGAACTTGGAGCCGGTGGATGCCGGACTCCTGCTTACGGAATGTCTGGGCCATGCCAACCCCGATCGCAGGTTTAAACCCGATCACTGAAAGGACGTGGTGTGGAACTGACCCTAGGAATCGACGTGGCCTGCCGGGCCGCTCATCAAGCGTCGCTGGCACGCCCTGATGGAACCTTCGTGTGGACCGGACGGCGTTTCTTCACCCGACCCGTTGATTTGGAAAAGCTCTGGGCTGCTTGCGGTTTGACCGATGAAGACACGGTCCGCATCGTGATGGAGCCGACCCGCAACGCGTGGGTCGTGTTGGCCTCGTGGTTTCGCCACCGTGGTGCGCGAGTCTCAATGGTGCCCACAACGCAGTCGGCGGATCTGCGCGCCTACTACTCCAAACACACCAAAAACGATCACCTCGATTCCAAGATGTTGGCACGGCTGCCATTGCTGCATCCGGAAGGATTGCGCGACCACACCGGTGAAGGTCCGGCAGAACCGCTGCGCCGGATCGTCAAGATCCGAGCCTCGATCATCAAGCGCCGCACGGCGGTGTTCCAGCGCCTAGATGCCCAGCTAGAGCTGCTCGGCCCGGCCTGGTATGACGCGCTCGGTTCGCGTTACGGCAAGGCCACCTTGGCGCTGCTGGCCCGCTACGCCGACCCCAACACCGTCATCCGTCTCGGGCATGCCCGGCTGACCCGGTTGCTGATCCGCTATTCCCGCGGGTCCTGGCGCGAACCGCAGGCCACCCTGATCCTGGCCGCGGCGCAGGAGTCATTGCAGCTCTGGGGCGCCGGCACCGCCGCGCGGATCGACTTCGCCGAACTGGCAGCCGACATCGCCATCGAAGCCGAACAAGCCCCAGCGTTGACCGAACAAATCGACGACCTCGATGAACGCGTCGCCAATCTCTATGCCGAAGCCGACCCACACGGCATCATCGCCTCAGCACCGGGAGTCGGCCCCGTAATCGCCGGGATCATCGCTGGCCGCCTCGGGAATCCGCACCGATTCAACTCGCTGGCAGCGATCCGCGCATACTCCGGACTGATCCCCAAACTCAACCAGTCTGGACAAAGCCACTACCAGCACGGGTTGACCAAAGCCGGCGATCCACTGCTGCGCGAAGCGCTGTTCACCGCCGCAGATCACGCCCGCAAGATCGACCCTCAACTAGCCGCCAAGTACAAGCGGCTCATGCAGACTGAGCGCCATCACGACTCGGCGACCTGCCACATCGCTACCATGCTGCTCACCCGCATCGCGACCTGTTGGCGCACCGGTCAGTCCTACGAGATTCGCGACACCGACGGCCGACCTATCGACGCCGACGAAGGCCGCCGCCTGGTCATCGCTCACCACCGCATCGACCGCCAGACCAGGATCAACGCCGCTAACACCCGCCAATCCCAGCGGATCAAAGGTAGGACGGGCCGGGGACAACAGGAGTCGCCAAGCGCTCCAAACCACCGACCCGTCGCCACCAGCCTAGAACCCGTCTAAGGCCTTGACTCCGCTTAGGAACTCAAAAATCAGGCGGCGGAATCCGGCAGCTGGAAGCCGTCTAGATCCGGCAGCGGCCGCCGGCAGATCTCGTGCGCCTCGTCGGCTGGCAGGCCGAACATCCTTAGGACGTCCTCGGTGACGGCGTCGGTCGCCGCAGCGTCATCGCGCTCCGGGTTGTTGCGAAGCAGGTTGCCCAGCCCGAGAAGCGCCCCACCCGCCACGGACAGCGCAAGCTCGGGATCGTCGACCGTGAATCGGCCCGCCTGCACACCGGCTTCGATGTCGCTCAGCGCCCGCGGCGCGAGACCCAGTTCCGACGACAGCAGCGCCATGCCGTTGGCGAGCAAGATCTGACTCTCCTGCGGGCGCCTGCGGAACAGCCTGCCGGTCAGCCGGAAGCTGGACGCGAACGTTTCGGCTGGATCGTCGAGCGACGCAGTCAACTGATCGAGCAGCGCGCCGTGTGCGTCCAGTACCTCGGCGACCGCCGCGTCGAACAACTGCTCCTTGCTCTCGAAATGGTTGTAGAACGATCCATCCCCACGTCGGCGGCCTGGGTGATCTCGAGGACCGGCACGTTGACCTTGCCCGCGGCGATGAACGTCCGGGCCGCCTTGATCAGCGCGGCCCGCGTGCGTTGTTTACGCCGTTCCAGCCGGTTGACGGGAACATCTCACGGGTCGGTCACGCCCCCACGGTAGTAGAATCTGTCAGTTTTGAGGAATTCGTCAGAATCTATCGACGGATGGGGTCGACATATGTGACGATTTCGTCAACTTCTGTAGGAGGTCCTGATGAGCGGCACCGTCGGCGCCCACAACGAGCTGCACAGCGAGCAGGGTGCGCTGCCCGGCGAGCACCCCGGCCGGTCGCGGAACCCGGTCATCAAGGTCGCAGACCTCGCGTGGCTCGAGTTCGAGAAACCCGATCTGGATCGCGCCGAGGCGTTCGCCCGAGCCTTCGGCTTCACCGTCATCCTGCCCACCGCAGACGAATTGCGGCTGCGGGGCACCGACGCCGGTGCGCCATGCGTGCTGCTGCGCCGCGGCGCGCGATCGCGTTCGTTGGAACCGCCTTCAGGGCCGCCGATGAAGTCGACGTGCTGCGGCTGGCCGACGCCGCCGGGACGACCGCCGACGGAGAGTTGTCGCGCACCCGGATCTTGGACGCGGCCAGCGAGATCGCCGCAGAACGCGGTTATGAGGGCACCAGCATCGGGTTGGTCAGCAAGAAATGCGGGCTGCCGGCCAGCTCCATCTACTGGCACTTCAAGGACAAGGACGACTTGATGGCCGCCGTCATCGAACGTAGCTTCGCGGCCTGGCTACCCGTCTGGCAGCTGCCCGAGCATGGTGGGGCCAGGGAGCGGTTCGAAGGTGTCGCCACGCAGACGGCGAAGGCGCTGTTGAGCTCACCCGACTTCATCCGGTTGGGTCTGATGCTCGCGCTGGAACGCCGTCCGGTGGAGGCGCGCGCCCGAACGATGTTCATGCAGGTCCGCACGCGGGCGCTGGACCAGGTGGTCGAGAACTTCAAGGATGCGATGCCCGACCTCGCCGAAGCCGACGTCCACCAGCTTGCGATGTATGCGATGGCGGGCGCCGACGGACTGTTCATCGCCAAGGAACTCGGCGGCGACGACGTCGATCTCCTCGCCTTGTTCGAACTACACGGTCGGGCCGTCTACGACGCCGCGGTCCGCCTCGTGAAACAGAAGGGTGCAAAGTAGTGACGACGCATCATGACTGGCCCGTCGCGACGGTCGTGAGCTGCGCACCTACCTGCGCCGCTGGATTGGACCCGCGATCAACGGCTGGCTTTACAACTCATCGCGCGACTGTCACGCTCTCGGCATGGACGATGCCGCCGCGCTGCTGGAGATCGAGGCGATCAAGCAGCTGAAGGCCCGCTACTGCCGTTACCTGGACACCAAGGACTGGGACGCGTGGCGCAGCCTGTTCAGCGACGACTTCCTCAGTGACACGTCGCAGGCAGGCGGCAAGGTCATCAGGGGCGCCGACGAGTTCGTGGCCTACACCAGGAAGGGCCTGCGATCGCAAGCCACCGTCCACCAGGTACACGCGCCGGAGATCGAACTGACGTCCTCCGCGACCGCCAGCGGCGTGTGGGCGCTGGAGGACGTGGTCCGGTTCGGACCAGGGGTGAACCTGCGTGGCTACGGCCACTACACCGAGACGTATCAGAAGGTCGACGGGCGATGGCTCATCACCAGCTCCACGCTGACGCGGCTGCGCGAGGACGTGTTCAACGCCGTTGTGTCGGTCTACATCTCGGACCGACTCCGACGAGTGATCGGCAAGGCAGCGCACCGGGTCATGAAGTGACGGTGGCCTATCCGGCGAATACGGCGCTTGGCCGGTTCGGCATCGCGAACCTCGTCGACAGCCCCGATCCCTTCGTCAGCTCGATGCCGCTGACCGGGCTGACCAACCCCCTGACCGGCGCTGCGACCGCCGGACCACTCGCGGTCCTGGTCGACCATGCAGCAGGCCTTGTCAACCACTATCGGCGGGCCGACGGCGAGTGGACGGTGTCAAGCGAGTTGTCGCTCGAGCTGACGCCGACCGCGTTGACCGTCGTCGCGCAAAGTCCTGAGTCTGCGGTGGTCGCCACCGCCAGGCCGGTGGGCACACGGGGCTCGTCTGCATTCGGCATGTGCGAATTGACGGTTGGCGGCGCGGTGATCGGCAGCGGAACGGTGCGGTCCGTGTACGTCAAACATCCGGGCGAGTTTCCCCAGGACTGGCCGGAGCCCGCCGACGGTCCGCGGCCGACGGACCTCACTGAGATCATGGCGCTGCAGGTTGACGGCGCGACCGAATCGCCGGTGCTCCTTCAAAACCAGAACACGGTGCTCAACAACACCCTAGGCATCGTGCACGGCGGAGTGGCGGCCGCCGGCCTCGAACTCGTCGCGTCGGCGGCGCTCAACGCGGACCGTTTCAAGCAACCGTTGCTCACGGCGTCATTGCGGGTGAATTTTCTGCGTCAGTTCTTCAGCGGCGGCCAATCCCGTTACGCCGGAACTGCTTTGCGCGTGGGCAGGCGCAGCGGCGTCGCCGATGCCACGGCGATCGGAGCCGGCGGCGAGGTGGCACTCGTCGCCAGGGTCACCGCCTACCGCTGAGGTCTACGTCGACTTGATGACCGAGCTGCCGAAGCGCTCGATGGCCTCGATCGCGTGCGCCAGGCTGTCGCCCGGCACGCCGACCTGCAGCCAGGTGACCCCAAGCGCCGCAAGCTTTTCCATTCCTGACAGGTAGGCGTCGGCGTTGAAGTCGTCGTCGGCGGGGCTGCCGCCGCCGAGGTTGGTGAAGGTGATGTCTACCGCCGCCGACTCCCTTCCCGCGGCATCGAGCCGGCGGCGCAAATCGGCGATTCCCTCGGTGAGCCCTTCCACCGAGTCCAGCGCCGCGGTGCGTGCGGTCTGCGCGAGTGCCGCGGGTGCCGCGAACGGGCACCAGCCGTCGCCGTAAGTGGCGACGCGCTGCCTGGCTGCGGCGGTGTTGCCGCCGATCCAGATCGGAGGGTGCGGGCTGCTGACCGGACGCGGATGCGCGGTGATCCCCTTTGCGGTGAACTCGCGGCCTTCGAACGTCACATCGTCGGCGGTCCAGATGGCGCGGATGACCTCGAGGGCCTCCTCGAACAACGCGGCTCGTTCGTCGAAGTCGACACCGAGAGCGGCGAACTCCCGCTTCAGATATCCGACACCGACCGCCAGCGTGAACCGGCCGTCAGACAGCATGTCGAGTGTCGCACCGGCCTTGGCGACCACGAACGGATTGCGGTACGGCAGCACGACGATGTTGGGGATCAGACGCAGTGTCGTTGTCCGCGCCGCGGCGAAGCCCATCGCAACGAACGGATCCAGCGCGTCGTGACCGCCCGACTCCAACCACCGCTGCGACGGCGCCGGATGATCGGTGAAGCCGAACCCGTCGAAGCCGGCCGCCTCGGCCGCCGCCGCGACGGCGGCGATGCCCGAGCCGGTCACGAGTTCCGGGTTGTACGGATGGCTGTGCATCGGGTGAGTGAACGTGAACAGCATCAGCCACCGCCTTTCAGAATTGGCTTCTCCAAACTTGAGAATGTCGTTACCATGCCACTCATATGACGGTCAACCCCGCGCGGCACGGGCCGTTCCCCGGGCGTCTCGCGCCGGAGACCATCGCCGCCTACGCCGCGGCCACGTGTGACGACACCGCGTCGGTGCTGGCCAGCCGGACGGTGCCTGCGGTCTTCCCGGTGATCCTGGTGTTCAGCGCTGTCGAAACGGCGCGCGCCGGCATACCCGCCGACGCGTGGAACCGGGTACGGGGCGGGGTGCACGGCGAACACGACATCGTGCTGCACCGACCCGTGGCACCCGGAGAGGCCCTCGACACCTGGGCGCAGATCTCTGCGATGCGGACGACGCGAGCCGGCACACGGGTGGCGGTGCACCTCGAGCAGATCGACGCCGACGGCCACCTGGCCGTCGAACAGTGGTGGACGATGGTGCTCCTCGGCCTGGACGCCATGCCCGAATTCGGATCGATGCCCGCCGAGCACCGGTTCCCGGAAACTGCGCGTGCCAATGCGCTCGGATCTGTTACGGCGCATCTCGACGACCGGATGGCGCACCGCTACGCCGACGTGTCCGGCGACTGGTCGGCGCACCACTTCGACGTCGACGTGGCCCGTGCGGCCGGCTTCGACTTCGTCTTCGCCCATGGTCTGTGCACGATGGCCGTCTGCACGCACCGCCTGTTGAGATTGCTCGATGTCGATGATCCGGGCCGGGTTTCGCGGGTTGCGGTGCGTTTCGCGTCGCCCACTCCCCTTGGCTGCGACCTCACGGTAAGTGCCTACGGCATCGACGATCGGTCGTACGCATTCGAGGCGGCCGTTGACGGCACCGCCACCATCACCCACGGAAGGCTGGAACTACGAACATGAGCAGAGCTGAGATCGGCGTCTACCTGCCGCAGATGGGCTTCACGTATGCCGATATTCTGCACCGTGCACTGCGCTGCGAGGAACTGGGCATCGACTCGCTGTGGCTCTACGACCACCTCTACGGCCCGGGGGCGCCGGACTACCCCTCGCTGGAAGCCTGGACGTTGGCGACGGCGCTGCTCAGCCGAACCGAGCGCATTGAGGTCGGACACATGGTGTTGTGCAACCAATTTCGCCACCCGGCGGTGCTTGCGAAGATGGCGACGACGCTGGACCAGATTTCGGCGGGCCGGCTTCAACTCGGCATCGGCAGCGGCTCCATCCAGGACGAACACGACAGGGTCGGACTGGATTGGGGCAGTTTCGCCGAGCGGTCCGAGCGCCTGGGCGAGACGCTGGAGATTCTGCACCAGGCCTTCAGCGACGAGCGAATCGATCTGGCGGGCAAGCACTATGCGGTGCGGGACATGCCGATAAAGCCGGGACCCGTTCGACAGCCCCGGCCACCGATCGTGGTGGGCGGTGTCGGCGAGAAGTACACGCTGCCGCTGGTGGCGCGCTACGCCGATGTGTGGAATGTCCCCACCTATGCGCTCGGCGAGTTGGAGCACAAGGTGTCGGTGCTGCGAGGGCTCTGCGAAGACATAGGCCGCGACCCCGACACCATCGTGATGTCGATCGAGGCCGTCATGGCGCTCGCGCCGGATGACGCATCGTTGCCGAAGGTCCGCGAGCTGGCCGAAAAACGTTTTGGCGTACCGGCCTTCGGGTTGCATGAGGGCGGCCTGATCGGCACGCCGCCGGCAGTGGTCGATCGTCTCGCCGAGCTGCAGGGCATGGGCTTCGGGCAGATCGTGCTGTTCATCCACGATCGCGGATCCGACGAGACTCTCGGCCTGCTGGCCACCGAGGTGATCGCCCGCCTTTAGGAGCTCTTCTTCACCGGCGCCGAATAGTTCGGCCTGCCGAGGCCGAGCGCCTGCTGGGCGATCATGTTCCGGAAGACCTCGAGGGTGCCGCCGTAGATGCCGGTGGGACCGGCCAGCCGGAAGACGTACTCGGCACCGCCGTCTCCGACCGCCCCGTTCTCGTCGACGGGCAGGCTCGAGGCCGTTCCGAGAATGTCCATCAGGTCCGGCGCCACATCGCGCATGGTTTGCGCGTTCGCGACGCGGCCGAACATGTCGGGCGTACTCAACGCGGCTTCTACCCTGGCAACGGCCCGTCCCAGGCGGTATTTCACGGATTCGTCGTCCGCCGTCAGTGCGGCGACCTTGTCGACGGCTTCGGCGAGCAGCAGAACGTGCTCGGACATGGCGGCGACCTTCTGCAGTCCGTCGTCACCGCGGTCGATCGTGCCATGCTCGTCGTTGAGCGCTTCACGCAGCACGGTCCAGCCGCCGTTGACCTCACCGATCCGGTACCTGTCCTCGATGCGCACGTCGCTGTAGTAGGTGATGTTCGTGCGGTCGCCGTCGATGGTGCGCAGCGGTTGGATCTCGACACCGGGCCTGTCCAGCGGCACGAGGAACATCGTCAGGCTCTGGTGCTTCGGTGCATCGGGATCGGTGTTGGTCACCAGGAACACGTAGGAGGCGTTGTGCGCGTTCGAGGTGAACATCTTGGATCCGTTGATGATCCACTCGTCGCCATCGCGCACCGCGCGCGTCTTGCAGGTCGCTACGTCGGAGCCACCCTCTGGCTCGGTGTAGCCAAGGCACAGCCGGAAGTGCCCCGACAGCGTGCGCTCGAGCACTTCCTCCTTGAGTTCGGCAGAGCCGAACTGCACAACCGCCCGTGCGACCATAGCCGTTGTACCCCAATGGAACCAGGGTGTATGCGCTCTGCCGATCTCCAAGTCCCAGATGCGCTTGCGCACCCTGCTGAAGCCGCCATCGGCTTCCGGCTTGAAGTCGGTGGCGAGGTAGCCGGCCTCACCAAGCGCCAGATGCACACCCTCGTCGAAGTTCTCGCCGGTCTCCCTGTCGCGCGCGATGACCTCATCGGTCACGATCTCGTTCAGAAACGACCGGAGGTCGTCCCTGAACGATTCGTCGTCAGCGGACAGCACAACTCGGGAGAAGTCCATCTATCCGCGCTTTCGGTCGTGTAGGGCCCGCCTCAGCGACGCGCCCTGGAGATCGAACAGTTGTCGGCTCCGTTCCCAGTCTGGCAGGAACGCGTCGAAGCCGTGGCAGGTGCCCGGGAACACATGCAGCTCGGTCGCGACACCCGCCGACATCAGCCGCCGCGCGTAGTCGATCGCTTCGTCGCGAAGCGGATCCACATCGGAGCAGGTGATCAACGTGGCTGGCACGCCGGCAAGGTCGACGGCCCGGGCGGGTACTGCATCCTCCGACGGAGGCCGTTCGGCAAGGTAATGCCGCCACATCAGCGAGACCGCGGACGCGTCGAAACCCGGCGCCGAGTCGAACTCCATTGTCGACGGGGTGGGGCGGTCGTCGAGCACCGGTTGGTGCAGCAGGCAGAACACGATCCGCGGCGCCGATACGTCCGCGGCACGTTGCGCAAGCCCCGCGGCCAGTGCGCCGCCCGCGCTGCTGCCCGCCACCGCCATCCGGTCGGCGTCGATGTGCAGTTCGGCGCCGCCCGCCGCCACCCACTCCAGCGCCGCCGTCGCGTCGTCAAGGGCCGCCGGATACGGGTGTTCGGGCGCCAACCTGTAGTCCACCGAGATGACGGTGCACTGACCCCGTCGTGCAAGCTCCACGCATTGACGGTGGTCGATGTCGAGGTTGCCGAGCACGAACGCCCCTGAGTGGCAATAGACGACCGCAGGCGCCGGTGACGGCGCGCCTCGATAGATGCGCACGGGAACGGCGCCTGCGTGTGTGTCCTCGATGGAGACGCCCGTTGTGTCGAGGGTTTGTGCCTCG
>JBKPSU010000107.1:0-15247 GCA_046735135.1 Actinomycetota bacterium | reverse complement strand
AGAATGCGGGCGCTGATCTCCTGCGATGTGTACTTCTTGCCGTCGATCTCCACGGACCAGTCGGTGCCGATTTCACGCTTCACCGAACGGATGGTCCGGTCGACGTTGGTCACCGCCTGGTTCTTGGCGGGCTGGCCGACGAGCACCTCGCCGTTGCGCGCGAACGCGACAACCGACGGGGTGGTGCGGGAGCCCTCGGAGTTCGCGACGACGACTGGGTCGCCACCCTCCAATACCGCGACGACGGAGTTGGTGGTCCCGAGGTCGATTCCGACCGCACGAGCCATGGTTTTCCTCCTGAATAGCTTTGTTGTGGTCTGAGTGGACCGCGCTCAAGTCTGCTACTGCTGACGCTTCCTTGTCAAGCCAGACTTGAGTCGTATCCACTCAAGTTGTCTGACAGGTCAACGCCAGGTGATCGGGGTTTTGTTCCCAGGAACTCGCGGCGAGTCACTGCGTTCCTTCCGACCTGCGGCTGCGTAGCCTTGACCGGGATGATGGGGCGGCTGGTTCTGGCGTGCGCACTCGCGACCGGTGCACTGGTGACGGGTTGCCAGACCACCACTCCCGGAAAGCCGGGCCCGAGTTCGGAAGCCCCGACCACGCCGAGTGTGTCGGCCTCGCGGCCCACCACGACCGCTCCATCGACACCGACCACGCCGGTATCGCCACCCGCCGCGCAGGTGCTGCCGCCCGACAGCTCGGGCTACGTCTTCATCGAGACCAAGTCCGGCCAGACCCGCTGCCAGATCGACGCGCAGTCCGTCGGCTGCGAAGCGCCGTTCACCAATGCGCCGCTGCAGGACGGCGTGCGGGCCAACGGCGTGAACCTGTCCGCCGACGGAGACATCCAGTGGATCGTCGGCAATCTGGGCGACATTCCCGCCCAGCCCATCGACTACCGCACCTACAGCGCCGTCGGCTGGACCATCGACGCCGCCGCCGATGGCACGCGGTTCACCAACCAGAGCACCCACCACGGGGCGTTCGTCAGCATCGAGAAGGTCGACACCTTCTAGACAGGCGACGCCTCTACGCTGAACCCGTGGACTTCCGCGCATTCGTCGAACCCCAGCAGGGCGCCACCTACGCCGATCAACTCGCCGTCGCCAAAGCCGCTGAGGCGGCGGGCTATTCGGCATTCTTCAGATCCGACCACTACGTCTCCATGAGCGGCGACGGCCTGCCCGGCCCCACCGACTCGTGGGTGACGCTCGCCGGCCTCGCCCGCGAGACGAGCTCGATACGGCTCGGCACGATGGTCACCGCTGCGACGTTCCGCTACCCCGGCCCATTGGCCATCTCCGTCGCCCAGGTCGACGAAATGAGCGGCGGCCGCGTCGAGCTGGGCCTCGGCGCAGGCTGGTTCGAGGCCGAGCACAAGGCGTACGCGATCCCGTTCCCGCCGCTCGGCGAACGTTTCGAACGGCTACGCGAGCAGTTGGACATCATCACCGGACTGTGGACTACGCCAGATGGGGAGAAGTTCAACTACACCGGCAAGCATCAATCGGTGGAAGACTCGCCGGCGCTGCCCAAACCTGCCCAGCGGCCTCATCCGCCGATCATCGTCGGCGGCGGGGGCCCCAAGCGAACACCCGAGCTCGCGGCGCGGTTCGCCACCGAGTTCAACATCCCGTTTGTGCCGCTGGACGCGCTGAAAACCATCTACGACCGTGTTCGCGCCGCAGTCGCCGATGCGGGCCGGTCGCCGGACTCGCTGACCTACTCGGCGGCCTTCGTGGTGTGCGCCGGACGCGACGACGCCCAGGTGGCCACGCGTGCGGCGGCGATCGGACGCCAGGTGAACGAGCTGCGCGGCAGTTCGCCACTGGCAGGCACGCCGAACGAGATCGTCGACAAGCTCGGCCCGTTCGCCGAGGCGGGCGTGCAGCGAGCCTACCTGCAGCTTCTGGATATGTCCGACCTCGACCACCTGGACCTGTTCGCCTCCGAGGTGATCCCCCAACTGAATTGACCCAGCGTTACCGCAGGTCGAAGGGCTAATATCGAAGGCCGTGGCAGGCCCCGACCTTGACGACGAATTCGATGAGGACGAATTCGTCGAGGAGGTCGGTGGCGACGAGCGGTCGCAGCCCTGGCACAACTCGACGGCCGCGGTCGTCGGGGCGAGCGTCCTCGGCATCGCCGTCATCGGCGTCCTCATCGCGGCGGTCATGTTCGTCACCCGCCAGGACGACACGCCGCAAGCGCCTACCGAATTCGTCGACCCGTCGTTCTCGGCGACCGCATCCAACTCGAGCTCAACGACGACAACCGAAACCATCACCAGCACCGCTCCGCTGTCGACCACCGAGATCAACGGGCCGCCTCCGCCGCCGAGCAGCTCGGACACCTCCCCCATCAGCACAACCAGCAGCGGCGAATCGCCGCCTCCGCCGACCGTCCGCACGCGCCAACAAGAGGACACCCCCGGCAACCCCACTTCCCGCCGGCCGCGCTTCAACGTGACGCGCACATTGCCGCCCCAGCAGGCCGGCTGAACGCACACTGCGCTTACTATCGGTCCCCGTGGCGCGCTACGGACCTCCCGACGACCCGAACTATTACTCCGACGAAGAGCCAACGGCCTACGCGAACAGTTACGGCGCCTACGATCAGCAGCCTGGTCAGGGAGGCCCGCCGCCAGAGCCGCCGCCGGTGCCCTGGTACCGCAAACCTGCAGCGCTAGTCGCCTTCGGCGCGATCATCGCGCTCATGGTCGCCCTGATCGTGTGGTTGATAGTGAGCCTGATGTCGGGTTCGTCCAACCCCACGAACACGACCACCACCACGACGCCGACAACGGCGACGTCCGCGCCTGCGGTTGGTCCGACGCAAACCGCCACCGAGACGACGACGGCGCCGTCGACGAACACCGAGACCACGACGGCGCCGACCACGACGACGTCGGTCGAGACCAGCACGTCGGTGAGTACGTCGATCAGCACGAGCACGAGTACAAGCACCGTCACGGTCTCGCCGCCCGCGAACAACCCGCAGGTGCCGCAGATCCCTCAGATTCCGCAGATCCCGCTGCCGGGAGGTTAGCCACGGCCCGCAGCGCGTTCGCACACGACGCCGTCGTCGTGCTCGGCCCCGGCGGCGATCCTGCCGCTCCCGGCGGCGCGATCACCGTTGCGCTGTGCGGCCACTGGGAGCACGAGCCGCCGTGTCCGCTCGCCCCGCATCACACCGACGCCGAGCGCGGCGCCGACGACACAGTGCGACTGCGGGTGCTGTTCGCCGTCGAACGCGGCCGCGAAGACGAGGTCCGGTCGCTGATCGGCCGGGCGTTGGCCTCAGGACAGCAGGCGGGCCCCGACGGACGCGTCACGACGTGGACGCTGCGATCCAGCTGTGCGGGAGCCGTCCGGCCCGACGAACAAGACTACGCAGGCAGGCTCGCCGAGCACTAGCGGCTCAGCGGCCGCGCGCCGCGTATTCGGCGACCATGGCCTCTGCGCTGCGCACAGCGGCCCGGCATGCGCGGGTGGTGAACGGGTCGTTGAGCGGGTGGTCGGCCCGTCGGCGCCAGCGCTGCGCGGCGGCGAACGCGGCGCGGGGCCCGTCGTAGGGAAGATCCGGCTGCAGGCCGAGCCTGCTTGCGGCATCGGTGCCGGAGCCGCCGATGATCCGTCGCAGCGAAACCATCTCGTCTTCGTTCAATGTCGTTGCGCGCGAACGAAGTTGGCTTAGCAGACGCAACTCCTCGAACGCATGGGTGTCGGCGAGCAAGGGGTCGATGTCGGCGACGATGTAGGGCGTCGCGTAGATCGGATTGTTCTGCACGAACTGCCGCAGCGACAGCAAGGCCGTGTGCGCCTTCAGTAAATCCGACCGCTGCGCGAACTGCTGGTCGATGACGTCGCGCAGGGCGACGAGGCCGCTGCGCTCCAACAGCTCGTCGGCCAGGGCCACCGAATCGGTCACTCCCGTGCGGATCACCGCGATCGAGATCCGCAGCCCGAACATGCCGAAGCGGTCCAGCAGCGCTGCCCGGGTAGCGGCGTCGACCGGAAGCGCACTGTCCTCGCGGACGAAGCGGTCCGCCGACAGCATGGCCTTCGTCAGCTCGGCGGCGTCCACCCCGGCCAGCTTTTCCAGCGCGACGAACTCGCTCTGCCGCAGGGTGCGCGCCGTCAGGGCGAGCAGACCCGAGACCGGGACGACGGCCTGGCAGATGCCGGTCTTGTCCATCTCCGAGGTGAATCGCTTGGCGACATCCCTTGCCGAGAGCATCGCGTCGATGCGGCCTGCGCCGATCTCGTCTGCGCGGGAAGCCACCCCGATGACGCCGAGGGCGCCGGCCGAGCCGCCGACAAGCTCGCCGATCTGCTTGAGAAGCGCGATATCGGCCGCGTTCAGCGTGCGCAGAAGAAACACGACGGCGTCGACCCGGGGCACCCCGTCTTCGGGCACCAGCAGCCGCAGCGTCCGCTGCGAGACATCGCGCGACAGCGACGAGGTGCCGGGGGTGTCGATGATCGAGGTGTCGATCAGTTCGGCGGCCGGCCACTCCACGTCGAGGTCCAGGACGTCCTCGGGATCGAGGTCGGCGAAGTCGAAGGTCAGCCCGCCATTGCGGGCTATCGGCACGTTGGACCGCCGTCCGCCGCGATGGTTCGCGGTGACCTTGGGGGTCGGGCCGTGCCGGAACCAGGTCACGATGCGGGTGGCTTCGGTGGCGTCGGTCGGCGCAATGTCCTCGCCCACAAGGGCATTCACCAGTGTGGACTTGCCGGCCTTCAAGGTTCCCGCCAGGGCGATGCGGATGGGCTGGTTGAGCCGCCGCCCGATCCGGTCCAGTTCGTTGTGCACGTCGAGGCGCTCACGGTAGGCGGGATCCGCCCGGTATGCCTGAATGGTGCCGCCCAGGATCGCGCGCACCTGATCGCTCGTGCTCATATGCGGTGATCCAGCTTATTCACCGGTGATGAGCGGCGCCGATGGGGCTGGTCGGTGCTCAGCTGCTGACGGGTAGGGGGGCGGGGTCGGCCGCTGCGAGCCTGTTCGCGTGGTCGGTGACCTGGCCGAGGATGTTGAGCTGGCGTTCGAGCTCGCCGACGCGGGTGTTGCGCTCGTTCTCCTCCATCTTCGCCGCGACGAGGGTGGCCTGCAGCGACTCGTTGAGCGAGCGGGTGGTCTGGTTGGCGATACCCCGATAGTGATCGCGTATCTGGCGCTGGATGCCCTTGAGCCGGTCACGGGATTCCTTGCCGACGACGAACGAGACGTCGTCGACGAACTTGCGCATGTTCATCTTGGCCTCGTTGCGCACCCGCAGCATCCGGTTCTCCATGTCCTCCTTGTATGCCTTGCGGCCCAACAGGAGACCGGCGCCCAGCGACAGCGGGTTGAACATGCCAAGCCCCGCGAACGACGTCAGCATGCCGAACATCAGCACACCGCCGTAGGAGCCGCGCATACCGGTGATCACCTTGTGCCCGGTCTTGATCGGCTTGGCCTCGAGCCGGGCCAGCGACTTGAGCTCGCCGAAGCCTGCGGCCATGTCCCTCGCGTCGATCTGCGGCATCTTCACGGCTTCCAGTCCGGCCTCCACGAACGTCCTGCCGACCTCCTCGGCAAGCGCTTCGGAGCGCTGGTAGGCCCAGACGAAATTGTCGCCGACCGCGGTGGCGATCGCGTTCTCCAGTTCGGTACCGATCTCGGCCCAGTGATTGGTCGGGTCGCAGTTGTCGATGACCTTCTCGTTGTGCTGCATGATCGTCCGGAAACGCGCGCGCAGGTCGTGGTCGACATCGGCTGTCAGGTCGGCGATCCCGTCGTTGAGCACCTGTTGCCACAGGGCGGTCTGCTGCAGGGCGTCCTCGGCCTCCGCCTTGCGCCGCTCCAGGTCGTCCTTGAGGCGGTCGCGGGTGCCCGGGTCGTTCAGCGCCGATAGCTCGGTATCCACCTTCAACGTCAAATGCTCAGCGGCCGAACGGATCTCGGCGAGCACCTGGTCACGAATGCGGTCGTTTTCGCGGGAGAGCACCTTGTCGCTGAGGAACTTGACGATGGCCGGGAAGTTGGATTCCTCATTGAGCTCCTTGTCGTTCATCTGAAGGGCATGGCTGCGCAGAAGCGACGAGGCGGGTATCACCGGCAGCGACAGGCCCGCCCGTTGCAGGTGGGCTTGGTCTGCGGCGACGATCTCGCGCCAATGCGGGTAGAGATCGGTCTTCGTCGCGACGATCGCTGCTACCGGGCATATTTCGTACGCCTGCCGGATGAACGTCATCTCGGGCTCGGTGAACTCCTGGCTGGCGTCGCTGATCATCAGCATCGCGTCGGCGTCGGGCAGCAGGCCGAGCGTGGCCGACAGGTGTGGCTGGCCGTGGCCGCCGACACCGGGGGTGTCGATGAACGCCAGGCCGTGCTTCAGCAGTGGACTGGACGCGGTGACCTCGACGCGCAGCACTTCACGACCGCCGGCCTGCGGAGCGCGTCGTAAATCCTTGGTGAGGTCGGCGGGAGAGATCGGGACCGCCTGGGGTTCGGCGCCGTCGGGCCGCGCCACGATCAGCTGTGCCGACACCTGCTCCGAATACGACACCACCGTGGCCAGCACCGTCGTCTCGTCGTCGCCGACGCGAGCCACCGGGACGTTCAACAACGAGTTGAGCAGCTGGCTCTTACCCTGCTTGAGCTGGCCGGCGATCACCACCCGGATCTTTGGATCCGCGATGCGAACCCTGGCCGTCGCGAGCCGCTCGGCCAGGTCTCCGCGGTCGTTGTCCTCGGCGATCTTCCTGGTGTGGTCGATCAGCTCGAGGATGACCTTCACCCGGCGGGGGTCGTTTGGTTGGGTCATGGTGTCCCTAACGGTAGACGCGCCAACTGGCGGGGACCGAATGCACGATCCCCGCCAGTTGCGTCATGCGGTAGTAGCCCGTCGATCAGAACACGTGGTTGTCGACGTGCGTGTCGACGTGCGTGTCGACCTGGTGGTGCACCGAGTTGTCGTCGTGACTGGCATCGACACCGCCGCTAGCGTGGCCGACCTGGGTCGCGTCTCCGCCGAACGCCGTGTTGGTGGCGTCGTTGCCGACGGACACCGGGGCGTGGGCGTGGGACGCGTTGACATTGCTCAGGTCGTCACCGGCCGACTGGTTGTTGTTATGGCTGTTGGCCGAGTTGTTGCTGTTGGTGTCCTGCGTCGGAGCGATGATCACGCCGCCGCCGGAACCGCCTGCCGCGTCGCCACCGGATCCGCCGTGGCCACCGACATTGATCAGGCCGCCGCCGTGACCACCGGCGTTGCCGCCGACCGCACCGCCGCCGCTGGTGTCAATGTCACCGACCTGGGTGTTCTGCCCGCTGCCGGTGTTGGTGGCGACATCGCCGCCGGCCTGGGTGTTCACATCGTGGCTGTTGTCGTGCAGGTCGTTGTTCTTGCCACCGGCCTGGACATTGGAGCCCTGTCCGGCGTAGACGTCACCGGTGTTGGCGCCACTGTTGTGGTCGCCGACGACGTTGCCGGAACCATGGACACTTGTGGTGTCGATGTTGCCTGCATTGCCGGTGTTGACGACGGCGCCGTTGGAGGCGTTGATGTCGCGGCTGAAATCGAAGTCCAGGTCGAAGTTCCCGACACCCTGTTGAACGTCCTCGCCGGCCCGGGGGCTGCCGATGTCGTTGTTGCTGGCGAGCTGGGTCGCGTTGTGGCTGGCGAAGTCGGTCTCAGGGGCGAACACCCGCTGCGGCGCGAAGGTCAGGCCGCTGTTGTCGGCGACCGTGTGCTGCAGTGCCTGAACCGGATCGGCGCCGTAGACCGCCGCGGGGGCGACGATCGCGGACGCCGCCTGGGTCAGCTGGGCCTGGGTCACCGCGGTGCCCATTGCCTGCGACGCCGCCTGCGTCGGGTTGGCGACGAAGGCGCGGACATCGTTGGGGTCGGCGCCGGGGCGGGTGAGGCCGAGGAGCCAGTCGAACAGAAACGAGATGGGGTTCGTCATTGGAGTGCCTTCCGGGAGTGTTCTGTTTGGGGTCGTCACCGGCGGGGTGTCCGGCGATCTGGTCACTACGGTATGGATCCGCCAACCCCGCTGAAACGGGGTCGGCACCCCTCCTTAGGGGATGCCACCTCGGGATAACCGAGCCGCCCCCATTAGGGGATTAGGGGGTAGTTAGGGGACAGATGTTTCAGCAGGTCAGCGCATACGAAAACGGCGCGGCCGTCGCAGGCCGCGCCTTCATCGAGCCCTTCAAGTACTAGGTAAAGATGTCAAAGCCGGGATCACCGGGATCGAGATGGGGGTGATCGTCGGCAACCGGGTGGTGCCAGTCGGTGTCCACGGTGTCGACGGCGTCGCCGACGAGCGGAGCATCGTCGATGATTCCGTGCGTGAACTGCGTTGACGGGTCATCGATACCCGCAACGGACGGAACACTGTGATCGTCGAGAGCATCGAGGCCCGCGTGCAACGAGTCACCCGGTTGTTCGATGACGTTCGACACGATGGCGTGAGGGTCGTCGATCACTGGTGACATCACATGATCGTCGAATGCGTCGAACGCGGCCGTCGCCGCGCCGCTGGTCCACACGTTGCCTGCCGGATCCCCGGAGAGCGCCTCCGCACCGGTGTGCGCCGTACCCATCGACAACGACTCCGAGACGACGGGTATCAACGCGTTCACATCGGCGCTGGTAACGTCGGCCAGATTGGCGTCGTGGATGGCCCCGGCGGGGTCGGCGGCGTAGTGTGCGGCAGCGTCGGGGTCCCGCACTATCGACATGACGAAGTCGAGTAGCGGGTTTGCCATTGCACACCTTCTTTCCTGTCGCGATTGCTGCGGGCGAATGCCCGTTGACTAGTAACGATGCTATCGAGCAGCGGAAGCTGAGTGATCGGTGTGAACCCCGCCCTTACGGGGAAGCGGTTAGGGGACACGGCGTTAGGGGATTCGCGACATTAGGGGGATCAGAAGCGATCCCCGAGCAGTCGGCCGCTATCGTGATGGACGGCCGAGTACAGGGGTGGAGCACATGCGTGATTCTCTCGGGTTGTCCATTGGGGCGACCAACCTCGTCGCCGCGCGCGTCGGCCGCCCGCCCGTGATGCGTCGCGCGGTGCTGACGCTGCTCCCCGGTCGGCCGCCTGAGGTGGGTGTGCCCGGCGAGAACTCGGCGGTCAGCCAGTCCGGCCTCGTGCTGACCGGCTTCGTCGAACGGGTCGGCGATCCCGTTCCGCTTGTCGCCGAGGACGGCAGCAGCTACCGCGGCGAAGCAGTGCTCGCCGAGGCCCTCGACGCGATGACCCGGACGGTGGGCGGTGGCGCGCCCGTCGCGATCGCGGTGCCCGCGCACTGGGGACCGGCGGTCATCGGCGCTTTGCGTGGAGCCCTTCGCGACAAGCCGAGCCTGGCGCCCAACGGTGTGCCTGCAGTGCTCATACCCGACTCCATCACCGCACTCAGCGCGCTGCAGGTCGCCCCGGGCTTGCCGACCGGCGGGGTCATCGCGCTGGTGGACCTCGGTGGCAGCGGAACCAGCATCACGCTTGCGAACGCGAACGCGAACTTCGCGCCGATCGGCGAAACCGCCCGCTACACAGACTTTTCCGGCGATCAGATCGACCAGGCCGTCCTCAATCACGTCATCGCAGGCGTCGCCGACGCCAATGATGCGGACCCGGCGGGAACCGCAGCGGTAGGGTCGCTTGCCCGCCTGCGCGACGAGAGCAGGCAGGCCAAGGAGCGCCTGTCCGCAGAGACCGCGACAGCGGTGCCCGTCGATCTGCCCGGCTTCGGTTCGGACGTCCGGTTGACCCGCACCGAACTCGAGAACCTCATCGCCCACCCGCTCGCCGGTCTACTCGGCGCCATCGAGGAGTCGTTGGACCGCAACAACATCGACCGCTCCAAGCTGGCGGCGGTCGCGACCGTCGGCGGCGGCGCGGGCATCCCGCTGGTCACGCAGCGATTGTCTGAACAGTTCCGCGTTCCGGTGATCACCACGCCGCAGCCGCAGCGCAATGTCGCTGCGGGCGCTGCGCTGCTCGCCGACAGCAACCTGTCCGACGATGCGCCGACCGGACTCGGGATGGCCGCCGACGCCCCGACGGGTCTCGCCCCTGCGGCATGGGCGGCCGGTGCCGCCGGGCTCGCGGCAGGAGAGTCGGCAGCCGACGGTGCGCCGTCGGCGACGTTCCGGGCATTGGCGTGGTCGGAAGACGATGCGCCTGCCGCCGAGCCGGTCCCGTACACCGGCGAGGACTACAGCGCCGACATCTACACCGGGCCGACGGACGTCCGACCGCCGGTGGGATTCACCCCGCAAGAGCAGCAGTACACGGCCGAGCCTGCTCCGCTGCCGTGGTACAAGCGACCGCCGATCCTCTTCGGCGTCGCGGCAGCCGCGGTGCTGTTGGCGATCGGCGGTCTTGCGATCACGCTCACGGGCAACAGCGGGGTATTGGGTCCGGTCACAGAGACAAGCACGACATTCACGGGCCCGGGCCAACCGCCGACATCTGTTGAGCCTCAGACGATCACGATGACCGGGTCCAATGGCGAACCGACCACCACCGTCGTGACGCCGCCTCCGCCGTCACCGACGGAAGCCACGACCACGACCGCGTCGCCGACGACGAGCGCGACCACAACGACGACAACCACCACCGCCACAACAACAACAGCAACTACGACGACCACCACCGTCCCAACGACCACCACCACGAAACCACCGACCACGACCACAACGACGATGTTGCCCGCGGCTCCCAAGCCGCCGCCGCCGGCGGAGCAGGGCCAAAGTCCCGGCTGATGACCGACATCCCGCCAGCCGCCCGCCAGGCTGTCTCGGCACTCGCCGCGGCACCCACCGAACCGGTCAAGATCCTGGTGTTGGGCGGAATCGGCACCGGCAAGACTTCCGTCCTCGCGGAGGTCCGGACGGCGTTGAGGGCCGCGGATGTCGCGGTGGTGACCAGAGCGCCTCGCGCCGGAGACGATCCGAACGGTGCGATCGTGATCGACGACGCGCATCTGCTTTCCGATGAGGAACTCGGTGAAATCGTCGAACGCGTTTCGGATCCGGGCTCGACGGTCGTGATCGCCACCGAGCCGCTCAGCCAGCGGCCGTCGTTGCGGGCGCTCGGTACCGCGCTCGAGCGGCAGAATCCGGTGATCACCCTGAGTTCTCTCACCCCGCAGGAGGTGAGCGACGCGGCCGCCCTCGCCCTGGGGGCATTACCGTTGGCGGAAGTGGTTCGGGCCCTTATGGTCTCGACCGCGGGCCTGCCGTTCCTGCTTGGTCCCGCGATCGCGGCTGCGGTATCGCCCAACGGCGACCCTGCCGCGACAGCCATCGGCCAGGCGGCCAGGTTCGCCTTGATCGAGCGGTTGCGCAGGGTCGAGGAACCGGTCGTCGATACGCTGCTGGTGTCATCGCTGAGCCCCGAACTCGGCTCCGACGATGTCGCCGCGGCCCTTCGGCTCACTGCCGAAGAGGCACAGCGGCTGGTCGACCGCGCCCGCGCCACCGGGCTGATCGAGCCGTCGCACAGCCAGGAGTTTCTCCAGGCCGTGCACGGTGCCGTCGCTCAGATCACCGGCGCCGCACGGCATCACGACATCGAGATCGCTCTGCTGTGCTCTCAGCTCGAATTGTCCACCCTGTCACCAGATCTGGCGCTGAGGATGGCCGAACACGGCCTGCACGACGACCGGCTGGCCGATGCGCTGGTTCACCTCGCGTCCCAAAGTCGCAGTCAACCCGCAAGGGCGGCAAGGCTTTACCGTGCCGCGGCGGAAGCGGGCGCGACGGCTGTCAGCGCCCGGCTGGCCGACGCGTTGGCACTCACCGGGGACTGCACCACCGCAGGCCGGCTCGCCGACGAACTCCTGGCCTCCGACGACGCGGCCGAACGGGCGGCGGCGGTGCGGATCGCCGCGAGCATCGCCGTGCATGACGGCAGCGCCGCGCAGGCAGCAGACCTCTTCCGCTGGCTCGGCCCCTACCCGGACGCCTTCGTCAGCGCCGCGAACGCGATCGTGTCGGTCGCGGCGGGCGACGCGGATTCGGCCCGTTCGGCGCTGAGCGCCGAAAGTGCCGGTCCTCCAACGTCGACGTCGCGGGCAGCACAAAGCCTGGCCACGGGACTGCTGATGTCGCTCGACCAACCGTTCCCGGTGGCGGTCGCGCGGTTGGGGCAGTCGATCACCTCAGAACAACATCAGCCCGGCGTCGCCCCGGACAGTCCTGCCGCCCTGGTGACGCTCGCAGCTCTGCAGGGCGGAGATCCCGTCCGGGCACGCAGCGTCATCGGCCGCGCGGTGCGGGCAGGTAGCGAGGACGACGCCTTCTCGGCCCATCGGCACCGGCTGCTGCTGGGCTGGGTCCGAATGCAGGACGGGCAATTGGCCTCCGCTGCGGCCGACGCCGCGTCGGTCGCCGACGTGTCACTTCACCGCCGCGATGCGCTGTGGGCGGCGGCACTGAACACGGCGATCGCCCGCCGCAGCGGAGACGGCGGAGCCGTGCAGAAGCACTGGTATGCCGCGATGGAGGTGCTCGCCGAGTACTCCGTCGACCTGTTCTCACTGCTGCCGGTCGGCGAATTGTGGGTCGCCGCAGCACGAATGCGGCAGATCGATCGGCTTACGCACACCCTCGACGAGGCGTTCGCCCTACTGGCCTCGCTGGGCGACCCGGTGCTGTGGTCGGTGCCGTTGCACTGGGCAGGCGTGCACGCCGGCATTCTCGCGAACTCGCCGGAGGCGGTGGCTCCGCACGGCCAGGCGCTGGCAACGGCGGCGGGTCACAGCGCCTTCGCGAAGGCATTGGCCGGTGCGGGCCGGACGTGGCTTCGGGTGCTGGCCAACCACGTCGACGTCGACGAGGTCACCGCCGCCGCCCGGTCGCTGTCCCAATTCGGGCACACCTCCGACGCCACGCGGTTGGCCGGCCAGGCCGCGTTGCAGACGCCCGACGGGCGAGTGTCCGGCGCGATGCTGCAGCTCGCCCGCGATCTCAAGCTGAGCACCGCAGTCGACGATGCGCCGAGCGCAGAAGCCGCGCCGCAGGCCGCAGCGCCAACCGCGGCCCGTCAGCAGTCGTCCCGCCTGTCGGACCGCGAGCGGGAGGTCGCCGAACTGCTGCTCCTCGGCATGCCGTACCGCGACATCGGCAGCCAGCTGTTCATCTCGGCCAAGACCGTCGAGCACCACGTGGCGCGGATCCGCCGCAGGCTCGGGGCGGAGTCCCGCTCGGAGATGCTGTCCATGTTGCGGGCGATGCTGGCCACGCCGAGTTGAGCCGACAAATCCCCTAACGCCGGTAAATCCCCTAACCGCGTTCCCCCTAGGGGCCCTGTTCGGGACCGGGCTGAGCACCGATCCGCAACCCCTCCGCGACCCATAGGGTCGACTCAAGACAATCTTCATCGGCTGACGCAAAGGTGTGACATGTCGGATCCGCAAGGCGGCAAGGGCAATTCGCTTGGCCTGGCCATCGGAGCCACTTACCTGGCAGGCGCAGGCAACGGCCAGCGCCCCGTTGTCCGCCGCGCGGCCGTGACACTCGACCGGGGACTCGTGCTCAGCGGGTTCGTCGACCGCGTCGGCGATCCGATTCCCATGGTCGCCCAGGACGGCTCCCGGCATCGCCCGGAGATACTGCTGGTCGAGGCGCTTGACGCGCTGGCCCGCAGCGCCGCCAACGGCGCGCCGGTCTCCGAGGTCGCGGTGACCGTCCCTGCACATTGGCGGCCGCAGGTCGTCGAGACAATGCGTGCCGCGCTGCGGAGCAAGCCGGGGCTGAGACGGTCGCCGCTGGTCTCGGACGCCACCGCCGCGCTGACGGCACTGCGTTCCGACCCGGGCCTCCCGTCGTCTGGCGTGATCGTGCTGTGCGACTTCGGCGGCAGCGGCACCAGCATCACGCTGGTCGACGCTGCGAAGGACGCCCCCATCGGTGAGACGGTTCGCGTGCCCGACTTCTCCGGCGACCACATCGACCAGGCGATCTTGACGAAGGTCGTCGCGGAAATCTTCGAAGCGACCGATGCCGACCCGTCGGGAACCGCGATGGTCGGGTCGCTCGCCCGGCTTCGGGACGAGTGCAGGCGCGCCAAGGAGCGGCTGTCGGACGAGACAGCCACGGGCATCGTCGTGGACCTGCCCGGCCTTGAGACCACCGTGCGGATGACGCGGATGGAGCTCGATGACCTGATCGACGGACAGCTCTCCGAATTCGTGGCGGTCCTGATCGACACGCTGGATCGCCACCGCGTTTCGCTTGCGAGCATTTCGGCGGTGGCGACGGTCGGCGGCGGCGCCCGCATTCCGCTGATCACACAACGGCTTTCGGAGCACCTTCGCAGCACGGTCATCACCACAGCCGTGCCGCAGCTCACCGCCGCGGCCGGGGTCGCGCTGATCGCTCAGCGCAGCCAGATCGTCGAATCGGCGACAGCACTCGCCCCTGCCGCCCCGGCAACGGCCACCGTCGCGGCCGCGGCGGTGGGTATCGACGGGCCCCCGACGGCCGTCGGCGCGCTCGCATGGTCCGAGGTCGAGGATGATCTCGGCGACGCGCTGGAAGACGAGACCCATTTCGGCAACCCCTATGCCGCGGCGCCCGGCGACAGCCGACCCGAACTGGAGTTCACCCACGAGGTGTGGGAAGACCAGCCGTCGACGCGGCGACGCAGCCCGGTGGTGCTGTTCGGCCTCGCGGCCGCGGCCGTCGTGATCGGGGCGGTGGTGTTCGGCCTCACCGCGCTTTCGCGGGACACCTCGCCGGTGCCTGCGGGCACGTCGTCGAGCATCGCGTCATCGCCTGCGTCGGCGCCGGCACCGGATGCATCGGCTCCCGCCGCAGAAGCGCCTGCTCAGGCGCCCGCTCCCGAGCAAGCGACGGTGGTGTCCCGGCCGCAGCCGCAGGTCGTTCCGCAACAGCCCGCGGCCGTCGATGTCGCCCCGCAGCCAGCCGCCGCCCCTGCGCCCGAAGCACCGGCACAGGCACCGGCACCCGCGCCGGAGGCCCCTGCACCGGCACCCGAGCCCGCGCCAGCGCCTGCGCCCGCCCCATGGACTCCGCCGTGGAATCCGCCGTGGCGGCAGCCGACCGAGTCCGGCACCGGCGGAACGGGCACCGGCACCGGCAGCACGGGCAATGGCACGGGCACCGGAACAAGCACCGGCTCGGGCGGAACGGGGACCGGCAGCAGCGGATCCGGAACCGGAACCGGCACAGGGGCCGGCGGTGGTGGGTCGAGCGCGGGCACCGGCACGGGCG